>JAHRWY010000229.1:0-5085 GCA_019104935.1 Kaistella sp. | reverse complement strand
GGCTTTTCCTCCCCACTTGGTAATCTTATGGAGTTATCGTTTCTAGAATTTAGGATATTAGAGCAGTTTTTTAGAAGGACTGCTTTTTTTTGTGGCGTTGGGTAGCCTTTGGAAGTGGTTTTCTGCGTTTTTTCTTCGCTGCAAAACACAGTTTCCCTTACCCGCAAAGTTTATTTCGCAGAGAAAGGTTGGGTGACGAAAAGAAAATCCTGTGGCGGACCGCGCTGCCCGAAAACAGCAATGGTAACCAGGTTTCCTTCTTTGCAACACCGGCATTTATTGAGCAAAGTCTTGGGTTTTGCTTCCGGAACCCGGATGTTTAAATCAGACTGTAAACTCTGCAGTTTCCCACGCTTCCAGCTGCTGCTTAAAATACCGTAATGGCGGATCCGCACAAACCTTCTGGGCAGAATATGAAGACTGAAGCGCCTGATAAACTCCACATGGGATAGGGTCATCTCCTTTTTTTCGCCACCTTTCCGGTAATCTTTGTAGCCAAAACGAACTTCTTTATCGGTAACTTCTTTGATGCGGTGATTGCTGATGGCGACTTTGTGGGTGTATCTGCCTAAATATTCAATCACCTGTTTCGGGCCACCAAAAGGACGTTTTGCATAGACGACCCAGTTCTTGGTAAAGAGTTTATCCATTAAATTGGAATCTTTTACTCCCGAAGTTCTCAATAAAGCCACAAACTTTGCCCGGAATACTTTGCTCATCGCTTTTACCGGAAAAAGATATTTATCGGTTCGTACTTTCTTTTTCCACTTTCCGTGATGATCAATTCCGCCGCCAGGAACAATGCAGTGCAGGTGCGGATGCAAGCTCAGGTTCTGTCCCCACGTGTGAAGTATCGCAATCATTCCGAGCTGCATTCCTTCCGTTTTGCCAAACTGGTTTAATGTTGCCCAAGCTGCTTCAAACAATGTTTTGTAAATGAGTGTGGGATTTGCAATTGCCAAACCGTTCAGCTCTTCGGGAAGCGTGAAAACGAGATGATAATAGCTGCACGGGAGTAAATCCGCTTCACGTTTCCGGATCCATTCTTCCTTTTTGTGTCCCTGGCACTGGGGACAATGCCGGTTCCTACAGGAGTTGTAACTGATGGAGAGGTTTCCGCAACCGTCGCACGCATCGATATGACCGCCCAAAGCTGAAGTCCGGCAGTACGATAAAGCCCGAAGTGTTTTTTCCTGATGAACCGTAAAATTCTGAGTTGATAAACTGACTGCGCGCAGAACGTCGGCTACACTTCTGCCCTTACTTCGGGATTCCATTTTTGCGGCACAAAGCAAATACGGTATCCAAAGGACTGTGAGGCTGCTGATCCGATAGCTGGCAGACATGAAGATATTCCATGGTCGATTCAATTCTTTCATGACCCAGAAGTTTCTGAACCATGATGATCGGAACGCCGTCTTCCAGCAGATGCGTGGCGTAGCTGTGCCGCAAAGTGTGGGTGTGAACGACTTTGGTGATGCCTGCTTTTTTAGAGATGGTTTTAATCACCCACTGCACGCCGCGCTGGCTGTAGCGGGAGTCAAAATCAGGTTTTTGTAAAGCGTTTTGATGCGTTTTTAAATCAATTTCTTCAATATTTCTGTTTTGATTTCCATTGAATAAATACTGATCCGGATTTTCAACTTTAATAAAGGTTTTCAAGCCTCTGATTAAATGCTCCGACAAAGGTACATAACGGTCTTTGCTTCCTTTACCTTGAACAACATGCAGCATTTGTCGGTCAAAATCCAGGTGCTGAAATTTGATATTCCGCACTTCCATGCAGCGCAGTCCGCAACCGTAGATCAGGCCGATGAGCAGTTTGTGTTTCAGGAGTTCGGCGGTTTGAAGCATGCGCCAGATCTCTTCGCGGCTCAGGATTACGGGCAGTTTCTTGACTTTTGGAATGGCGGGAAGGTGGAGGTAGCTGTAGGGCAAACCTTCGGTTTTCAGAAGAAACCGCAATCCATAAACGGTATGTTTGAAGTACGTTTGTGACGGAGTTTTGGAGCGCTGTTGAAGTTCGTAGAGATAATCTTTAACCTGCTCAGGATCCAGTTCAGTAGGCAAAGTTTTAAAATGCAGCGCTACAGCGGCAACGTGCCTGGAATAATTGTCGAAGGTACGTTTGCTTCTGCCCAGGATGGAAATATTTCTTTCAAAGCGTTGCAGGAGTTCGGCAAAACCGTTAACTTCGCTCGAAGCACGATTCAGAAATTTGTTCGTCCTTAAATCCTCCGGAGATTTTTTTTTGTAGCCATTTTATATGTTTTTTAAGGGTTTAATAAAAACAAAGTTAATGAAACGGCGAATGGGAAAAGCTACCGGAGGTTTAGTTCAACAGTGTATTTGCAAAAGGCGGGGGTTTCGTGCTTCTATGACAGTGAAGTGCTAAATTCAAGCTTTGTGCATTTAATTAAGTTTAGTGCTGAAAATCCCCGCCTTCGCAAAGCGGCAAAACGTTATAGGCAATTGAAAAAACCGGGCTTCGAATGAAATATCGAATAATTATTTACATAATATTTTTTGTTATCTATTATGCATTGGCATTTCTGATTGCATCTATTCAAGATATTTTTAAAGTTGGTTCAACTGAATTAATACTTTTTATAGGATTTGGAATTCTAAATGTTTTATTTGCATTCTACTTTTTAAAATGGAATAAAACACTGAATATTATTATCTCTTTTCTTATATCATTTGTTGCACTAAGTGTCGTTAATTTAGTTTCAAAATTTCATTTAGAACCGGATTGGGATGCTTATGGAATTTATACTGCAATTATCACAAACGCTCTGACATCCGTTCTACTTTGGGAAGTTGCATTTCAAACCAGACGAAAATTAACAATACAATAGCTGCATAAAAAAAATTAAATATCAACTGCCTATAACAAAGGTAACCGTTGCACAACTCTGATTTTATGAACAGCAGCGTGCAAAAACACTAAAAAACGACCTTCTTTCTATTAGCGGGGTTGAATTTTACATCATAAAGATTTTCTGTGATTGTTCTTTACCCACTGTATAACACCACGATCCCTACCATGCAAGTTTTATTGTTAAAATTATCTGCCGGAAATTCAGCCGTATTTCAGTATCTTTAATGAGCCGTATCCGGTACAGCGGAAAAAGGGAAGCAAAGCGCCGAAGTGTGGGTGACAGAGGCTGCTGCTGAACGTCCTATACCCCACCCACGGTTACATTGTATACTTGAAAATATGGAACAATGATAAAAAAGAGCATTCTCTCATCAAAAATTTTCGGTAACTGGAAAAAACTGGGGCCCGGCCTGGTGACGGGTGCAAGTGATGATGACCCGTCCGGAATTGCTACGTATTCGCAGGCCGGCGCTGCCTTTGGACTGGCCACTTTATGGACAGCTCTCATCGCTTTTCCGCTGATGGCTGCCATTCAGCAAATGTGTGCAAGGATTGGGCTGGTTACTTCGCAAGGTTTGACGGGAACGCTGAAGAAACACTATCCGCGTCCCATTCTTTACCTGATGCTGGTGTTCAGTTTTCCTGCGATCGTACTGAATATCGGAGCCGACATTGCGGGAATGGGTGCCGTAGGGAATCTTCTTTTCCCCGCTATCGATGCAAATTACTTCAGTGTCGTTTTCACCGTTATTCTTCTCGGTTTAATCATTTACCTTCCGTATCAGAAAATTGCGAAAGTCCTGAAATATCTGTGCATGGTGATGCTGGTGTATTTCATTGTTCCGTTTCTGTACCGCCAGGATTTCGGAGAAATTCTTAAGGCAACCCTTATCCCGACCATCAAATTCGATAAGGAGTTTATCGCGATTATCGTCGGAATCCTTGGTACCACGATTTCACCCTATCTTTTCTTTTGGCAGGCTTCGGTTGAGGTTGAGGAAATGAAGAACCGAAGCAAACACCTTATGGTGAATAAAAAAATCATTCATGAGATCAACCAGGATGTTGATTTCGGGATGACTGTATCGGGACTTGTTATGTATTTCATTATTCTAACTACGGGAACTGTTTTGTACCAGGGCGGCATTCATCAGATCGATACGGTAGAGCAGGCTGCCATGGCATTAAAACCACTGGCCGGCAACCTGGCCTATTTTCTTTTTGCGGTTGGAGTCATCGGTACGGGGCTTATTGCCATCCCAGTTTTAAGTGGTTCCATTTCTTACATCATTACCGAAACCTTTGGCTGGGAACAGGGTCTTGACAAGAAATTTCACGAAGCCAAGGCGTTTTACCTTATTATCGCCGTTTCGCTGGTACTGGGTTTGTCATTAAACTACATCGGCATCACTCCCATTCAGTCACTTATCTACACAGCGATTCTGTACGGACTTACCGCCCCTGTTCTTATCGCGATTATCCTTCACATTTCCAACAACAAAAAAATCATGGGCGAAAACGTGAACGGAAGATTAACCAACATCCTGGGATCCGTTGCTCTGGTTATTATGACTACCGCGGCGGCCACTTTAATCTACCTTCAATTTACAGACCGCTGAGGAATTGCGGCAGTGCCTGGCAAAACAAAAGTCTTTTAAGATATTTTAACCTTTTATCCTTCCGTGAAATTTCCCTGAAAACCCTAACTTTGTGGAAAGTAAAAAATAAATGGAAAGTAAGAAACAGTTTTTTCTCGAATGCTATGAGTTAGGAATTATTAAATTCGGCCGTTTTACCCTTAAAAGCGGAATCGAAAGTCCGTTTTATGTGGATTTAAGACCTTTGGCGTCGGACCCAAAAATTTTGAAACGGCTGGCGAACTATCTGCTGGATATGCTTCCACTCGATAATTTCGATCTCATCTGTGGGGTTCCCTACGCTGCACTTCCCATGGCAACGGCAATGTCGCTGGAAAGCTATCTTCCCCTCATCATTAAAAGAAAGGAGGCCAAAGATTACGGCACCAAAAAAATGATTGAAGGCATTTATACGAAAGGGCAAAACTGTCTTCTTGTTGAAGATGTTATTACCAGCGGAAAATCTCTTCTGGAGACCATTCCGGAGATTGAAGACGAAGGCATTACGGTTTCGGATATCGTGGTGGTTCTTGACCGCGAGCAGGGCGGAAAGGAAATGCTGGAAGG
>JAHRWY010000178.1:0-2671 GCA_019104935.1 Kaistella sp. | reverse complement strand
AGCAAAGAATGCATCGTTTGAAAGTTTTTGGTTTTTAATTTGCATTATTTTTGGTTATTTATTCAATTTTTCATCAATTGTTTTATCTCTTTTTTCATTAATTCCAGCGCCAAAACGGGATATACCGAACTTAATAAACCCATGGAGGCGAAAATGTATTTTTGATCGATCAAATAATTGGGATTTTTAGGTTTCGCGTACATTAAGTCGTCTGCTCTCAACTTGGCTCCTTCCAAAATGTATTGTGGGTTTTCAGCATTGATGATGGCACCACCGATTCCTATTACGAATGGCACCGCCGACAAATCTTTCCCCGTAAGCGTAAACACTTGCCCGAAGGGCGTGTAAGCAGGTTGATAAACTCCGACGTGACGTTCCACGGCAATTTTCACGGCTCCACATGCCAGCGATTCTTCAATTTTCTGCTCCGCAGATTGAGGTTGTGCCAAAGTGTCGGGATTTTCAGTACACGTTTTCACCCAGTTTGAAATATCAGATGCTTGTACGCCAATTTCTTCCGAAAGCGTTTCTAAATCCAGTTCATCGGCAAGCGAGGAGAGGCTGTAACGCATTCCCAGATCGCCCTCCACAGTACGTTTGCTCATTGGCTCGGGTAATCCTTTGATAATAACGTTTTCTATAGTGGGTTTTCCGTCGGAAATGGAATAAACATCAGTTGTTGCACCACCAATATCCACAGCCAGCAAATCACCGATTCCGTCACCCATTTTTGTTCCTTTGCTTAACAATTCGCAAGCATTCAGCACTGCCAACGGCGTGGGGATAATATCGGTTTTGCACATCTTTTGAATGCGGCTCAAGCCTTTGGCTTCGATAATCCGACTGATAAACTGCTCTTTAATCTTCTGTCTTGCCGGTTCAATGTTAAGTTTATTGAATTCGGGCATCACGTTTTCGGTTATGACAAACGATTTTCCCGATGCTTCAAAAATATCTTTCAACTCAAACGACGCACTTTTGTTGCCTGCGGCAATGATGGTGAATGGGCGACCGATCTGACACAATCGTCGGGCATTGGCAAGAATTACTTCCTTGTTTCCACCGTCGGTTCCGCCGCATAACAGCACCAAATCGGGATTGATATCGAAGATCTCTGTTTGTTCCGCTTGTGAAATTTCGAAAGCATATGTTTTCACCACTTTCGCACCTGCACTTGCCGCAGCAAGTTTGGCTGCTTTGGATGTCAGTTCAGGAACAAGCCCCAAAGAGACCATTTTCAACCCTCCGGCGGCACTGCTGCAACAAAGCAATTCATCGTAATTAAATTTTCCGATTTGTTGCTCCAATTTAGTGTAGGCAGACATAAAACCCTCCATCACATCGGTTTCGATGGTGGTAAACGCGGCAGAAGTTGCGATAATTTTCTTCGTAACGGTATCAATTGCCGTCAGTTTGGTGTAGGTACTTCCTATGTCTGCGGTGAGGAGATTCATATATTGGCTGTTGGCTTTTAGCTATTAGTTTGTTCTGTAGAAATACAAATACTTCCACAACTTTGCTAACTGCTAATTGGCTTGATGGCTAAATGCTATTTTTCAATTCCCAATATCTCTTTTAAATCGG
The DNA here is from genome assembly GCA_019104935.1 of Kaistella sp. Classification (GTDB taxonomy): domain Bacteria; phylum Bacteroidota; class Bacteroidia; order Flavobacteriales; family Weeksellaceae; genus Kaistella. The sequence continues at coordinate 1,087 of JAHRWY010000178.1, read as the reverse complement.
CGATACTGGTTTCCACGGCGGTTCCCGGAGGATATACACGAGTAAACCCCATGGCCAGAAATCGCTTTTCCACGTCTTCGAAGTTTTGTTTTCCTACAACCAGATTTCCGCCTGCCAGAAGTGGAATGTCTTTTAATCCGGCCTCATCACATTTTTCACGTAAACCGCTACAATCAATCTCGCCATGCCCATAAAGAGATGACACTAAAATGGCATCGGCATTGGTTTCCAGTGCAGCTTCGATATATTCTTCCTGCGCAACCATAACACCCAGATTGACAACTTTAAATCCGGCTTGCTCCAATGCAAATGCAAGGATTTTGTTTCCCACAGCGTGAACATCTGCGCCAATAACGCCGGTTACAATAGTTTTTTCATTCATATAGTATTTTTCATTAATAGTACGGTGCAAAATTAATGCTTTAAAACATATCTACAAAGTTTAAATGGAAATAACTTCTTCATTTTTAGAAACAAAAAAAGAGAGAAACTTTACAGTTTCTCTCTTTCATATATTTCTCTGAACAAAACCTGTTACTCAGTAGGTGGAGTAGCGGGTTGTGGAGTGGGTTGTACCGGCAATGTTGGTGTTACATCGGGCGCTGTTGTTGGATTAAGCGGAGCGGGCTGCTGAACTTCAACCTGTGATTGTGGAACATTTGACATTGAAGTAGTAAATTTTGCTGTTAATATGCTTAAAACGATAATAGCAGCAGCTAATGTCCAGGTCGCTTTTTCCAGGAAGTCGGTAGTTTTGCGAACACCCATTATTTGATTCGATGATGAAAAGCCTGCAGCTAATCCACCGCCTTTTGAATTTTGCACCAACACAATGAGAATCATCAAGATGGCTGCAATTAAAATAAGGATGGTAATGAAAATATACATATATTTATTGTTTTTTATTTTTCTCGTTGAGAATCAAAAGTTCCAAAAAACGAATTTGGTCGGCAAAGTAAATACTTTTTTTTGGAAAATTCAAACTTAATTGCTTAATAATTGTCAGAGCCTGCTCATATTTTTTTTGTTTGATATAGATTTTCGCAAGTGTTTCAGTCAGAAACCCCTTGTTTTCCGGCTCTGGATC
>JAHRWY010000074.1:0-9355 GCA_019104935.1 Kaistella sp. | reverse complement strand
CTGGATACTTTCATTAAAAGCAAAAAATGTTAAACGTAAATATGTTGACATTATCCTTTGGATTTTCTTCATCATATTTACATTAAATACGATTGGTAATTTATTTGCTCAAACGAACTTCGAAAAATATTTCTCAATCCTGACCTTGATCTTCGCATTACTTTTATGGAAAATTCTTCGGGAGAAAAATGAAAAACAACAAGATTTGAACAATATTTTATAAAATGACGGTAGAAAAGAATCTAAGTTTTGAAATTCATAATTCTAAAAGTAAAGAAACTTCCAATTTCTTTAAGAAGTTTATTTTGCCTCATTTAATATTACTTTTCTTAGTGTTTATTCCCTTACTGTTTTTTGCTTTAGATTTCAGTTTTATAAATGAACCAATATTTTATTTTGCCGTCTCAATAGTTTTACTTCAAATTTTGATTTTTAAAATTTTAAAATTCTACTCAAAAAAAATATACCGGATTCAGTTTGCCAACAACTTTATCACCATTAATTATAAATCTGGAAATTCTGATAGAACTACAAATCTATTGCTAGATGCAACTTCAATTCAATTATTTGAAATTAAAGACCATAGATCTTTCTTTCAGGGACTTCAAATCAATTTTTTGAATAAGCGGTTGCGTGAAAAATATAAACTGTTAGATTCTGAATGGAATTATATTCAGATGGAGGAAATCTATAACGAATTCAAAAGAAGAAAGAATGAAAGGATTCCGGAAAATGAGAAAAACGCGTATGCCCAGCTACAGGTAATGAATGGAACCCAAAAAAACGTCAGCTAACACTCTTCACCCAGATGTGTAACTGAAGTTTTATAGAAGATTTGTTTAATTCCATAAGCCTGTCCCATTTGTCGGGCGTTTCCCCTCAAATCCTTAACTTTGCTCAAACTGTAATCCTTTGGAAAGTCCCATTCAGATTTTTGATGCCCGCAATATCTTCGATTATATCGAACTGAAGCATCCGCATCACCCTAAAAATCCGGCGTTTTTCATCCTTAAAAAAGGACGGGTGGTGTATACCGAAAACGTTGAGAGAATTGAACTTACAGAAAATTATGTGGCGCTCATCGATTCGCGCCGGGTCTATGAAATCCTCGAAATCAGCGATGATCTGGAATTGCTTCTGGTTGCATTTTCAAGGGAATACACCGAAAAACTGCCCCTGAAGATTAACCGCCTGAATGCTTTCGTTTATTTCCGGAACGAACTCCTGCGCCACTTCAGGCTGGAGCAGCAACCTTTCGACAGCATCTGGAAAACCACCGATCTTCTGAAAAGTGTTTTGGAAAGCCAGGAACCCTCCGCCCACCGCGACGAAATCATCCGTCATCTTTTTTCTTCCACGGTTTATATGTTCGGCGACATCATTTCCCATGCCTCAAGATTCTCCAAAGATAAAATTTCAAGAAAGCAGGAGATCGCGCTCCAGTTCCTTAAAAACGTTGGTGAATGCTTTCTGGAGGAGCGGGAAGTGAGTTTCTATGCTGAAAAGCAGTTTATTACTTCCAGACATCTTACTTCCGTCCTGAAAGAAGTGACCGGACAAACGGCCGGACAGATCATCGCAGCTTTTGTGATGAAGGAAGCCAAAGCCCAGCTTTCGTCCTCAAACCAAACCATCTATGAGATTGCGCTGAACCTGAAATTCAGTGACCAGTATTCCTTCGGACACTTTTTCAAGAAACATTCCGGCGAAAGCCCCAATGCTTACCGCAAACGTTTCAAAGCTTAAATCTTACTTTTGAACATTTTATTCATTCTTTCCGTCATTTTATAAGGCTGCAGACCACCCTACCTTTGCACCGTTAAAATAACGGAATTTATGATACTGAAAAACAAAATGACGCTGCTGCTGGCACTGAGTCTGTTTTTTTCTGCCGCCAGCGCCCAGACCGCGGAGCATAAGATGACTTTGGACGAAGTGATACAGCTCGCGCTGGAAAAACATACCCAACTGAAACTCTCCAGGGAAAACATACAGATTGCAAAGCAGCAGACCAAAATTGCAGAACTGCAGAAACTGCCTTCGGTTACTGCATCAGCCAATGCTTTTTATCTGGGTGACGCGCTGCTGCTCGACAAAGACCTTTCTAAAGTGGCCACGATCGATATGCCGCATTTCGGCAATACGTACAGCGTGCAGGCTTCTGAGCTCATCTTTAAAGGCGGTCTCGTAAAAAAATCGATCGAAATGACAGAACTCCGTACCCAACTTGCAGAGCTGGATCATGAGAAAGACGCACAGAACATCAAATTTCTGGTAACGTCAGCTTATCTGGATCTGCAGAAGATCATCAACCAGAAAAACGTGTACCTCAACAACCGGAAACTTGCCACCGAAAGACTCGAGAATGTAAAAAAATTCTACAAACAAGGCATGGTGACGCGGAACGAAATTATCCGGGGAGAACTTTTTCTGAAAAACCTGCAGCAGGGAATCCTCGTTCTTGAAAATAACCGGGCGGCTTTGAATTATCAGCTTGCCACTGCCATCGGCACCTCTCCCGATGTGCTTATTGAACCGGTAACTTCGGTGAGTGCAACTCCGGAAACCCAGCTTTTACAGTATTATCTTGACCTTGCGCATCAGAATCATCCTGTTCTGAAATCCGCCCAGACCGGCATCGATATCGCAAATAAGAATATCGAAATCATCAAAACCGATAAAATGCCCACCATTGCTGCATTCGGCGGTTATAATATGGCAAGACCGGTCACCAGTTCGCTTCCCGCGAAGGATCTGTACACCAACACGTGGCAGACCGGCGTTTCCATCAGCTATAACATCGACAATCTTTATAAGACAAAGGAAAAGGAACAGCTCGGTAAGTATCAGCTCAATCAGGCAAAAGATCTCCTCGTGCTTCAACAGCAGAATCTCAATGTACAGACCAATGCGGCTTATCTGAAATGGCAGGAAGCCCTTCAGCAGGCACAGCTATATAAAGAAAGTGAAGCACTCGCCAATGAAAACTACCGCATTATCGAAGCCAAATACCTGAACCAGCTGGCACTTCAGGCAGACATTACCGATGCCACCAACGCCAAACTTGAAGCGGAACTTCTTTACGCCAACAGCGAGATCAATGTGCAGTACCAGTACTATAATTTAATGAAAACAACAGGAACCTTATAAAACCAAAAGAGATGTCAGAAAAAAATACAGCTGCAGAAAATATTCAGCCGGAAACCGAAGCCAAGGCTACCGCACCTAAAACGGAAGAAAAACCTCCTCATGCTCAGAAAAAAGCAAAGAAAAAATCGAACAGAGTAAAGACCACCGTCATTAATTTACTCGTTTTTGCAATGGCGGTAGGTGGTTTTTATTGGCTTGTAAAGCATTATTTCCATTTGAGTGAAGACAATTTCACCAATTCTGCGCAGGTGGAGGAATTCATCAATCCTGTGAATACGAGGGTGGCGGGATACATCAAAGAGATTAAATACAACGAACACCAGGCGGTAAAAAAAGGAGACACCCTGGTGATTCTGGACGAGCGGGAAATCCGCACCCAGCTGGCTCAGGCTGAAGCTGCCTACCAGAATGCCCTGGCTTCAAGAAATGTAACCTCATCTGCGGTGAATACAGTTTCCAATAACGTAAATGTAGCGAATGCCAATATCGCAGGCGCCAAAGCCAGACTCTGGAATGCAGAGCAAAACCTGAAACGGTACCAAAACCTACTGGCCTCCGAAGCGGTGACGAGACAGCAGTATGATCAGGTAAAAACCGAGTACGATGCCACCAGAGCTGCCTACGAAACACTGATCAGTCAGAAAAATTCCGCGAGCCTTGCCACAGGGGAAACCCGCAGCCGCCTGGGAGTGAATGATGCCGAGATCAAAAGAACTGCCGCCATGCTCGATATGGCAAAGATCAACCTTTCCTATACCGTAATCACCGCGCCTTATGACGGCATTATGGGAAGAAGACTCATCAACGAAGGACAACTTGTGCAGCCCGGACAACAGTTGGGAACCATTGTGCTGAATGGCCAGAAATGGATTACCGCCAACTTCCTCGAAAGCCAGATGCCCGGTGTGAAAGTGGGTGAAAAAATGACGGTAACCGTGGATGCCCTCGGCGGGAAAAAATTCGTTGGGATGGTGACCGCGATTTCCGCAGCGACGGGTTCTAAATATTCGAATGTGCCTGTGGACAATTCCACCGGAAACTTTGTAAAGGTTCAGCAGCGCATCCCGGTGAGGATTGAATTCACTCCCGAAAACAAAAAAGAAGACCTCGATCAGCTTCGTGCAGGAATGAACGTGAATGTGACCATAAACAACATCAAATAAAATGTCTGATTACAATAAAGGACTCTTTAAAAACTGGGTTCCGAAACCCGTACAGCTTTTACTGATCCTCATTTTTACCATTGTCATCATGTCGGTGAACCCTGTAAATACCGGGAACATCAGCATGATGGTAGGCGATCTGGGCACAATGCCGGAATACCTCATGATGGCCAACTTCGTCTCTGTTATTGGGATGGCCACTTCCATGCCTTTGGTTTTGAGGGTAAAAATGCGTTTCCGCACCAAAGAGATTATGATTGTTTCTCTGGCGGTAACCGCAATCCTGTCCTTCGTTATCGGCACCACGCAGGTACCGGAAATCATCATTGCCGCTTCGTTGCTCATGGGCTTCTTCAAGATGTTCATGATGATGGAATTCATTCTGCCGCTGATGTTTATCCTGAGTCCGGACGGAAAACGCGGAAGATTTTATGCCGTATTTTATCCCTTTTCTATTATTACAGGAAATATTGCAGGATATTATCTGGCCAAACTCGCCTACCATACCACGTGGCAGTACCCTCACCTGCTGACTGCCGGACTTTGCCTCATTCTGATCATGATCGTAGTGATCTTTCAGCACAACCAGCGGTTTGCCCGGAAGATGCCGTTCTCCCAGATCGACTGGCTCAGCATTGTACTTTTCGCCGCTACTTTTATGTTTATGGCCTTTTTTCTGTCTTTCGGAAAAACGCTGAACTGGTTCGAATCGCAAAATATCCGCATCTCATTCTGGGGCACACTCATCAGTTTTGTACTGCTCGCGCTGCGTCAGCTTTCATTGAAGAGAAGTTATATTTCCTTTGGAATCTTTACCAAAACCAATGTACAGAGCGGTTTGGTGATGTTGCTTTTTACCGGTGTCTTTCTGGGAGCGGGAACATTACAGAACACTTTTACCATAGGGATCCTGGGTTATGATATGATTACGAATGCTTCGCTGAATATGATGATGGTTCCGGGGGTATTCCTTGCCGGCATTGTTGCGTTCTACTGGTTCAAAAACGAAAGACCGGTGAAAATGTTTGTCTTCTCCGGGTTTGCTGCTTTTTTCCTGAACTCCGTGATGATGTACTTCATGATGGCGATAGAGCTGAACTACGAAAGCTGGCTGCTGCCGATGATCCTGAAAGGGTATGGATTGGGCGCGCTCTTTATCGCGGTATGGTTCTACACCCTGGATAAACTCGAAATGGAATCGATGCTGCAGGCGATCGGGCTGATCCTTGTTTTCCGGAGCTTTGTTGCAACTGCCGTATTTTCTTCATTTTTCTCCTGGCTTCAGTACCGGTTCCAGTGGGAAAGCGTCAATAACCTGGCGGTATATCTGGACGGAAATCTGATGTCGCCGCAAGCGGCACTGGCAGGCTATAAAAACATACAGCTGAATGCGATTCTTGTTGCCAATAAAAAAATATACGGTCTGATTTCCATCGCCGGAATTGGAATGATGATCTATGTTTTACAGCATCATTTCGGTAAACTGCGGTTTACACGGTTCAGATGGACGAAAGCAAGATTTAACGGCGCTTCCCGAAGACGCAAAAAAGCAAATCAGCAAATGCTGCGCGAACGGGTAGAAGAACTTGAGGATGCCGCCGGCTCTTTTCTGTAAACTTTAAGATTGCTGAGCGTTTCTTATCATACATCAATTCGGGGACAGATTCCTTAGGCTACTTTTGCAGTCGAATTAACAACTAATTATTTATAAAATGAAAAAATTATCAATTTTGGCCCTTTCAACAGTTCTTGTTGCTGTATCGTGTAAAGAATCAAAAACCGACAACGTTACTACTTCAACCGAACAGGCTGTAGCTGAACACACCGGAGAAACTTTTACCGTTAACACCGACAGCACTACTGTAAAATGGACTGCTTATCATAAAGGCGGATTGAACCCAAGATTCGGAACTACTAAAACCGCAGGAACATTTTCTGTAGAAAACGGAAACCTGGTATCCGGAAGCCTTACTTCAGACCTGAACACTTTAACTACTGACCCTGCTGCGGTTGATCCTGCAATGAGCGACGGAAAAACTTCTGCTGATTTAGACGGTCACCTGAAAAGCGCAGATTTCTTTGATACTGCAAAATACCCAAGCGTGAAATTCGATATTACTAAAGTAGAAGATCTTGCAGCAGGTAATGAAAGTAAAGTAGCAGGTGCTAACAAAACAGTAAGCGGAAACCTTACCATTAAAGACAAAACCGTAAACGTAAGCTTCCCTGCAAAAGTAGAAGTTACTGAAAACGGATTAACCCTTGTTTCAAACTTCACCATCAACAGACAGGACTGGGGACTGGCTTACGGTACAGAGGGAGATCCAAAAGACTGGATGATTTCTCAGGAAGTTGACCTTGAACTTAACGTGGTTGCAGGTAAATAATCACCTGTATTCCAACATCATAAAGACCGCTTTCCGCGGTCTTTTTTTGTGATATCAAACAACAGTTATTTCACATTCCGCGAAGATTAAAGCACAGAAAGAAACTCTCGCGGGAGACAACTAAACATTGGGATGATTTTTGCTCATGCGGTGGTATTAAACTTTGACTATGAATGCGACGATGATTCAGTTTTTCCACTGGTACTCGGATGGGGACAGTAAATTATATGATGAGGCTGCAAAGGCTGCTGATTATTTAAATGAACTTGGCATCTCAGCCGTTTGGTTTCCGCCTGCCTATAAAGCAGACGGTGGCGGTTATTCTGTAGGTTATGATCCTTATGATCTCTATGATTTGGGCGAATTCGACCAGAAAGGTACCGTTCCTACAAAATACGGAACCAAAGAACAGTACATTGCTGCCTGTAAAGCACTTCGGGAAAAAGAAATTTCCGTGATCGCCGACATCGTGCTGAATCACAAAGCCGGCGGCGACGAAAAAGAAAAGTTTCATGCCGTAAAAGTAAATCCCGAAAACCGCCAGGAAAACATTTCTGAGCCTTTCGAGATTGAAAGCTATACTAAATTTACTTTTCCGGGACGTGGTGAAAAATATTCGGATTTCAAATGGAATTTCAGCTGCTTTTCAGGCGTCGATTATGCCGAAGGAGAAGAACCCGGAATTTTCCAGATTATTCACGATCACGGTGACGGTTGGGAAGAAATGATTGATGACGAAAAAGGTAATTACGATTACCTGATGTATAATGATATCGAGCACCGCAACCCTTTCGTTCGGGAAGAGCTGAACCGTTGGGCGGTGTGGTATCATGATCAGATTCATTTCGACGGCGTTCGGTTGGATGCCGTAAAGCACCAGTCTCCAAAATTTTACAAAGAATGGCTACAGCTGCTGAGGTCTAATACCGGCAAAAACATTTTTGCAGTCGGCGAATACTGGGCGCCCGGCGAACTGTATTTACTGGAAAAATATATTGAAGCCACTGAGGGCTGTATGAGTCTGTTCGATTCATCGCTTCAGCATAATTTTCATCAGGCTTCGCTGGCTGGCGAACATTATGATTTAAGGACGATTTTTGATGAAACCTTAACCCAAGTAAACCCACTTTTATCTGTAACTGTAGTCGATAATCACGATACGCAGCCTCTTCAGGAACTGGAAGCACCCGTAGAATACTGGTTCAAACCCCTTGCCTATGCGTTGATTTTACTCAGAGAAAGCGGGTATCCGTGTGTATTTTATCCGGATCTTTTCGGAGGTCATTATACCGATAAAGACAAAGAAGGCAACGACCAGGAAATATTTCTGAATAAGGTTGAAAAGATTGAGGAACTTTTAAAGGCAAGACAGCAGTTTGCGTATGGTGCACAGCGGGATTATTTTGAGGACGCCAACTGTTTGGGTTGGGTTCGCGAAGGTGATGATGAACATCCGGGTTGTGCAGTGGTTTTAAGCAATAAAGAGGCGTACGAAAAACCCATGGAAATGGGCTCACAGTATGCCGGCAAAAACTTTTACGATTTCCTCGGCTGGTTTCCTGAGGAGGTGACAATCGATGAAAACGGCTGGGGAGTCTTTCCCGTACCGGCCGGAAATGTGAGTGTTTGGGTTCTCAAACCAGATCGCGAAATACATTCCTAAAAAGTAGAAATCAGGCAATTTATCGCACCTAAATTAATGGCACAATATTATTCTAATTTTTGAATTATTAAATATTATTTTACTATTTTTGTTCTTTAAACTTAACATAATAAAATGAATTTCGAGCGCATTCAGGAAAAATTGGAAATACTGGCAGACGCTGCAAAGTATGACGTTTCCTGCTCTTCCAGCGGTGGCAACCGGAAAAACAAAGGCGGATTGGGCAACAGTCACGCCTCCGGAATTTGCCACACCTATACCGAAGACGGAAGATGTGTTTCGCTGCTTAAAATTCTTCTGACCAACCACTGCATATACGATTGTGCGTACTGTGTTTCCCGCAAAACCAACGATGTAAAACGCGCCGCTTTTACCGTGGAAGAAGTCGTAGATCTGACCATTAATTTTTACCGCCGGAATTATATCGAAGGTTTATTTTTAAGTTCCGGGATTTTCAAAGATTCCGACACTACCATGGAAAGACTCGTTCGCGTAGCAAAAAAGTTACGGCTGGAACACAATTTCAATGGTTACATTCATTTAAAATCCATTCCAGGCGCGAGTGACGAACTGATGAAAGAAGCCGGCCTTTACGCCGACAGACTGTCAATAAACATCGAAATTCCCACTGAAAAAGGCTTAAAACTTCTAGCTCCGGAAAAGTCGCATTCAGAAATGCTGAAACCGATGAGTCTCGTAAAAAACGAACTTATTTTATACAAAGAAGAGAAAAAAATCTTCAGGAAAGTCCCAAAATTCGCTCCTGCAGGGCAATCTACCCAAATGATTGTGGGCGCCACGGATGAAACCGATTTGAAGATCATTAAAGTCGCCAATCATTTCTACCAGAATTTCAACATGAAACGGGTGTATTACTCCGGATATGTTCCTGTTCTGGAGGACAGCAGGCTTCCGTCCATTTTTTCCCAAGTCCCGATGCAGCGGGAAAACCGATTGTATCAGGCCGACTGGCTGATGAGATTTTATGGTTT
>JAHRWY010000026.1:0-8845 GCA_019104935.1 Kaistella sp. | reverse complement strand
ACATTTTCTGATGAACAAGCACGGTTCCCTGAGCCTGTGTCGCCACTACCAGGATAATGGACAGTAAATCCGGTGTAAATCCTGGCCACGGTGCATCGGAAACGGTTAAAATGGAACCGTCGATAAATTTCTGTATCTTATAATTTTCCTGCGCGGGAATAAAGATATCATCGTCACGTTTCTCCAGCTGGATTCCTAATTTTCTGAAGGTATTCGGGATTACTCCCAATTCGTCCCAATGCACATTTTTAATGGTGATTTCAGATTTCGTCATGGCTGCAAGGCCAATCCAGGAACCTATTTCCACCATATCGGGCAACATCGTGTGTTCTGTTCCGTGAAGGTGATCAACTCCCTCAATAATAAGTAAATTTGATCCAATTCCGGAGATATTGGCGCCCATTCTGTTAAGCATTTTACAGAGCTGCTGCAGATAAGGTTCGCAGGCAGCATTATAAATACTGGTTTTTCCTTTGGCTAAAACGGCCGCCATTACAATATTGGCTGTTCCGGTAACTGAAGCTTCTTCCAGCAGAATAAATTTCCCGTGAAGTTCTTTTGCTTTCAGGGAATAATGGGATTCTTTTTCATCGTAGTGAAATTCCGCGCCCAGTTCGACAAATCCCTGGAAATGCGTATCAAGACGTCTTCTTCCGATTTTATCACCGCCCGGAGTCGGCATATAAGCTTCGCCAAATCTTGCTAACATGGGGCCGAGAAGCATAATGGAACCGCGGAGTTTGGAACCATCTTTCTTAAAATCATTTGATTTAATATAATCAAAATTTACAGCATCTGATTTAAAAGTGTAATCACCATGAGCGTTTTTCGTAATCTTTACGCCAAAATCGCCCAGGATTTCAATCAGTCGGTTAACATCATGAATATCGGGAATGTTTTTTACCCTTACTTCTTCGTCGGTAAGCAAAACCGCACATAAAATCTGAAGCGCTTCATTTTTCGCTCCCTGTGGAGTGATTTCACCATGCAGCCTTTTCCCGCCTTTTATTTTAAATGATCCGCTCATCTTTTACTTCCGGTTTTTATTGTTATGAAAATTTCTTCTTTTGTTCTGGCTGTTCTGTGCCTGGTTTTGGTTGGTTCTCCCGTTATTTTTGTTGGTTCTTCCGCTTGCGTAGTAAATCTTGCTTTTCTCCAGCGAGTCCAGACCGGTAAGATCAAGACGGTTTTCTGAAAGATCTTTCAGATGCCTGAAAATAACTTCATCCTGCACATGTTCTTTATTATAAACATTGTAAGATTTTTTCATATTGTTTGCTATAACCTGAATAAGGGCGTCTTTTTCGTCGCCTGCTTCCAGTTCAATGGCTTTTTCAATCAGCTGAAGAATACTTTTCCCGTAAAATTTAAAATCCCCCTGAAGTTTGGGATATTCCATTCTTTTTGGTTTTTCATTCAGTTCTTCTACAGTGGGGAAAGGATAAGGAGAATCTACATCCAGATCGTAATTGGAAAGAATGTATAGATGGTCCCAAAGTTTATGTTTATAATTCTCTTCGTCGCGAAGTTGGGGATTTCTCTGCCCCATAAAATCTACGATTGCTACGGCCATTTCGTTCCGCTCTTCTTTTGTAGCCAGTTCTTTGCAGCGCTCAACAAGATGCTGTATAATTCTGCCGTATTCGGGCATGTGCAGCTGTGGTCTGTTGGTATTGTATTCCATGGGTGCAAATATATTGAAATATTGAATAGAATGGTTTTTCTGTTGAAGAATTAGACGGATAGAGATATAATAAAAAAGATAGAATCAGAATACTCAAATAACGTAAAAACTTCTGCCAGCATGATAAATGACATCTTTTAATAGTAGTTAGCACTAGGTTCATTATCGATACTATTATTATCTTTGGCCAAAATCATAATTAATGTACCGTATATTTTTTTTCTTATTTTCCCCCGTTCTGTTATTTGGACAGACTACCATCAACGAAGACTCTTATGCAATCGACTCCTCCCGATCAATGATTGTTGTCAATCAGAGGATTAATGATCTCAACACATCATATCCTGGTGAAAAATCAACTGTAGTAATAGGACAAGAGCTCTATGCTCTGGCTAATCCTGTTACACATTTTGAAAGTGGCAAAGGTTACGAGATTACAGCAAAAGGCAAATCCTTTATCCTTTATTTCTCCAATCTGCCTATCATAAGAATGACGGCCACAGGAGAAATTTCGGACTCTCCTAAAATTTTAGGCCATTTTGAGTTTAAAGCTCCTGAAACTCCGTTGGTTTCCTCACGGATCGGAGTCGAATACCGGGGGGCCACTTCTCAGTCATATCCTAAAAAATCTATGGAAATTGAATTTTGGCTTGATGACAATGGCGATGAAACGCAAGAGTTTTCATTGCTGAATCTACACAAAGGTGACAGTTATAACCTTCAAGCCATGTATAACGAAAAACTTCGGATTAACAGCAAAACAAGTAATGAACTTTGGCAGAAGATATACCCGAATGTTCATTATAAAAACGATGAGAACGACGCTAAAAGCGGCATCCTGATGAAGTACGCGGATTTATTTTTAAATGGTGAATACCGCGGAGTGTACGCATTAGGGGAAAAAGTGAACCGGAAAATCTTAAAACTGAAAAAGAATGACGGTAACCAAATTAAAGGTGAACTTTACAAGGGCGATCAATGGGGAGGCGCTACAACTTTTACGGGGTTAATTCCTTTTGATAACAACTCCGACTTGTGGGATGGTTACGAGTATAAACATCCAAAGGACGTTATAAGATGGGAAAACCTCTACAATCTGATCGACTTCGTACTAAATGAAAACGATGAAACGTTCAACGCAACATATTCATCAAAGTTTGATGTCGACAATATGGTTGATTATTTTATATTCCTGAACTTAGTACGGGCAACCGACAATACAGGGAAGAATATCTATCTAGCAAAATACAAAAAGGATGGCCCTTACTTTTATGTACCGTGGGATCTCGATGGCACCTTCGGATCAATATGGGACGGTACAGAAGATGATGTTGTCGATGATCTGCTTTTCAACGGGCTTTACACAAGATTATGGCAGGAACCGGGTTTTCGCAGCAAACTTGCCAAAAGATGGGCGCATTTACGCACGGATATAGTAACCAAAGAAAATCTCGTGCAGATGCTGAACAACAACATGGAGAAACTTAAAAAAAGTGGCGTGTACGAAAGAGAAGCAATCGTTTGGGATGCGTATGAATTCTCGCCTGAGACATTAAATTATCAGAAAGATTGGCTAGGAAGAAGAATAGATTTCCTGGATTCAATAATGAAGACCCTGAGCGCCACAGATACGCCGCTAAAAAACAGCAAATTATCACTATATCCAAATCCTGCATCTGACTTCCTCTACATCGATGCGGGCAATATGAAAAACTCAGACCTGCAAATTATCAATTTTTCGGGAAGGGAAATTTTAAGTAAAAAACTTGGAAACATCACAACTCAAATACAAATCCCGATCACTAACATCCCGGAAGGAATATATTTTGTTATTTTAAAAGGAGATGCGGAGGTTAAAACCGCGAAGCTCGTTGTTAAAAAATAAGAGTGTATAGGTGTAAAAAATAATGTCCGGAAATTCTTCCGGACATTTTCAGTTTATATCTATTTCTAATACAAAAATTGTTTGCGTTCTTCCGGACTGGGCAGAAAACATTTTTGTGTAGCGATTTTGTGCCGGTGTTTGGCTACCGTTTCATACAGAAAATCTGTGAGCGTAGATGGAAGCACACGTAAGTAGCTTAAAATTTTGAATTTTCCGCCGAGAATTTTTGCAATCTTAAAAACTGCATGTGATTTCGTTTCGTAAAAAGCGTTGGGCTTCCACAGATATAAAGTATTAAGCTGCTGGTTCTCTAAATTTCTTTCATTTAAAAATTTTTGCCCAAACTCCGACTGCAGGGCAGAAAAGAGGAACTGTTTCCGGCGATCGTTTTTCAGAATCCACTGGACCCAGTAGTTGCACATGCCGCAGTCGCCATCGTAAAAAACATAGTATTTGGAAGAATCTGTCATTTTTTCGGAGTTTCAGCCGGCAGGTCATTCATAACGCGGATTTCTTTTTCCACCGATTTCAAATACTGGATCACCTCCTGCTTTTGGGCTTCGGTGTATTTGGCTTCCGGATGGGCTAAAATATAAGAATCAAGAGGCATTTCGCCTTTTTCAATCATTTCTACGGCTTCAAAAAGTTTATGCGCCTGACGTTTGGGTTCGTAAGTCGCAAAGGTAGAGAAATTAAGTTCTTTTCTCCCTTCATCAATATGATCTTTAAGAAACCACGCAATAGGCTGTACATTGGAATACCATGGATATTTCGATTCGTTGCTGTGACAGTCGTAACAACCGTTTCTGATGAGTGTCGCAGTGGCTTCCGGCGTGTTTTTAATCTTTAATAAATCCATGCCCGGTGTGGGTGCGGGATTATTTTTATCAATCGGAAAAAACTGAATGAGCACCAGCGCTACTAAGAGAATGACCAGTATTTTTTTCATAGCTGTTTATCTTTTAAGAAGTGAATTTACTCATTTATTTTCAAACTTTAATGAGAATATAAAAACATCAGAGATTCCTTTTATGAAGAGATTCATTCTAATAGATTTTATAAATCGAAACTTACTTTTCTAATTGATAAAAACATGGTATCTTTGCACCATAGAAATTTAAAAACAATATAATATGTCATTAGTAGGAAAAAAATTCCCAAACATCGAGATTGATGCAATGAGTGAAATGGGTGATGATTTAAGAATTAACATCTTTGAAGAGGCTACAAAAAACGAGCAGAAAGTATTATTGTTCTGGTACCCGAAAGACTTTACTTTCGTTTGCCCGACTGAACTTCACGCTTTTCAGGAAGCTTTGGGTGAATTCGAAAAAAGAAACACCAAAGTAATCGGTGCTTCATGTGACACCAACGAAGTACACTTTGCTTGGTTAAATACCGCAAAAGAAAACGGAGGAATCGAAGGCGTAACCTACCCGATCCTTGCAGATACCCACAGACAGCTTGCCAACATTCTGGGAATTGTAGATCAGGATTTCGAATACGATGCAGAAGGAAACGAAATCTTCACAGGTTCTAACGTTACTTATAGAGCAACTTACCTGATCGATGAAACAGGAAAAATCTTCCACGAAGCGGTAAACGATATGCCTTTGGGAAGAAACGTAAAAGAATTCTTAAGACTGATCGATGCTTACACCCACGTTCAGAAACACGGTGAAGTTTGCCCTGCTAACTGGGAAGAAGGTAAAGATGCAATGCAGGCCAACAGAGCTTCAACCGCGGAATACCTTGCAAATCACCAAAACTAATTAAAAAACAGCTGAAATGTACACAGAATTAACAGAAGACGCTTTGCAGCAAATTGTTGCAGATAATGAAAAAGTAGTGGTACAGTACGGTGCAACATGGTGCGGAAACTGCAGAATCATGAAGCCGAAGTTCAAGAAGCTTGCCGCCGAAAACGAAGATATTCCGTTCTATTATGTAGACGCAGAAAAACTTCCGGAAAGCAGAAAGCTGGCGAAAGTAGACAATCTGCCGACCTTTGCAATCTTTAAGAACGGAGAACTGGTAAACCAGGTTCAGACCAACCAGGCAGAAAGCCTTATTAATCTTTTTAAAGAATTAAATTAATGAAACTACCTATAATCAGACAGTTTTATCAGACCCAAAGTGCTGAAAACCTCGAAAAAACCCTGGAAGTTTTGGAGGCATTTACAGAATTCCGCGGAACAACTGAAGAAGATTTAAATGTTGCGGGAGAATTAATTACCAATATTTGCGGAGCGCTCGAAGTTCACAGCAGCGTAAATAACGGAATGGCCGAAAGGGATGCACTGAATGGTTTTGCCCAGAAAGTACTGGGTTCCATCGATAAATAAGCAAAATTTTATACAGAAAAATGGCGGGAAAATTTCCCGCCATTTTGTTTTAAGATCGATTAGTCGTGTCGCTTACCGTTTCCTTTTTTGAATTTTTTGTGATTCTTCTCTGACTTTTCACCCAATTTACGGTAGTCTTTGTAATCTTTTTTTCTGTCATCATCATATCTCCAGTCCTCATTACGGTTGTTATTCCAGTTAGCGTTTCTTTTTTTTACCTGACCGGGCGCATAATCTTTAGCATTTCCACCGTAGATTTTCTTAGCCTGTCCCGGAGGCAGATTCCGGTTATTACGCGGATAATATCCTGTATTGTCACCTCTTCTGGTAATGATTCCCGGTCTGCCGTATACATCACCTGTTCTTACAACCCTGCCGTTCTGGTAAACGTTTCCGTTACGGTCTCGGTACACATCGCCCTGTCTGTAAACGGTACCGTCCGGAGTTCTGTAAACACCACCGTTGGGATAATTGTTCGGATAATTGTTTCCGTAAACATCATTAGCAGCACCACAGGAGGCTAAAGTAAAAGCAAGCCCTGCCGCTGCTATTATTTTAAATAGATTTTTCATTTTTTATGAGATTTAATTTAACATAACATCTCAATACTAATGCCAAACTTTAAAATTTATTGTGCACACAGAAAAAATCATGCTAAATTCCTACCACAGAACTCCGTCTTTCGAGGAGAACCACGTCGCGCCATACACCGTTCATCTGCGCCAGACGCTCGCGTCTGCCCACTGTTCTGAATCCAAATCTTTCATGAATAATAATACTCGGCTGGTTTTCCGGGAAAATGCTGGCCTGCAGCATCCAGAATTCCTCTTCTTCACTGGCGAGAATCAGTTTCTGAAGCATCATAGAGCCTAAACCTTTACCCTGAGCAGCGTTCCGGAGATAAATACTCACTTCCGCCACGCCTTTGTAACAGTCGCGCGCGCTGATCGGCTGCAGCGCTGCCCAACCCATCACCTCATCATTGGCATCTTCCAGAACGAACCGGCAGCTCTTGAAGTATTTATCGTCCCAAGCTTCCCACGAAGGCGCATGCTGATCGAACGTGGCATTTCCACCCGCGATTCCTTCCTCAAATATGGCAATGACAGCAGCGCCATCCTCAGGCTGCATGCTTCGTATTTCGTAACTCATCCCTCAATTTTTTTCTCGTGATTAGCGGGAATAAAATTAAATAAAAAACCGGAACTGATGCTCCGGTTTAAAGATATTACGCTACCTGTTGATTGAATTTTATTCAAGTTCCCTCTTCAGGAATCTGGCGGTGAGGCTCTTGCGGGATTTCGCGACTTCCTCCGGTGTTCCTTTGGCGATAATTTCACCGCCTTTGTTACCGCCTTCCATACCGACATCGATAATGTGGTCGGCAAGCTTGATGACATCCAGATTATGCTCAATTATTACAAAAGAGTTTCCTAAATCCACGAGTTTATTGATGGCTTCCATAAGCACTTTTACATCTTCAAAATGGAGTCCGGTGGTCGGTTCATCCAGGATATAAAGGGTATTTCCGGTCTGTCTTTTCGCCAGTTCCGTCGCCAGTTTAATCCGCTGCGCTTCCCCGCCCGAAAGCGTGGTCGACTGCTGCCCGAGGGTAATATAACCCAACCCTACATCCTGCAAAGTTTTCACTTTGGCGTATATTTTCGGCAGGGGCTGAAAGAACTCCGTAGCTTCATCAATCGTCATATCCAGCACATCGGAGATCGATTTACCTTTATAACGCACTTCCAGGGTTTCGCGGTTGAAACGTTTTCCGTTGCAGGTCTCGCAGTGTACATACACATCTGGAAGGAAATTCATTTCAATCACTTTCAAACCTCCACCTTGGCAGGTCTCACACCGGCCGCCTTTTACGTTAAAGGAGAACCGTCCGGGTTTATAGCCGCGGATTTTCGACTCCGGATGTTCAGCGAAGAGGTTCCTGATGTCGGTAAACATGCCGGTATAGGTAGCGGGGTTCGAGCGTGGCGTTCGCCCGATTGGGGCCTGGTCCACATCCACGATCTTGTCGATATGCTCGATTCCTTCAATCTTTTTATAGGGTAATGGCTCCTGTACCGCCCTGTAGAAGTGACGGTTAAGGATCGGGTACAGCGTCCCGTTGATGAGGGACGACTTTCCGCTGCCGGAAATACCGGTGACAACCACGAGTTTCCCCAGCGGGATTTCAAGCGTGACGTTTTTCAGGTTATTGCCCGTGGCACCTTTCAGGACAATGGATTTTCCGTTGCCTTCGCGGCGGGTTTCAGGGATTTCAATCTTCCGCTTACCGGTCATATAATCCGCCGTTACGGTATCTGCTTTCAGCAGGTCCTTCGGATTCCCCTGCCACAGAATTTCTCCGCCAAACTTCCCTGCACGTGGCCCAATATCCAGTACTTCATCGGCTTCCAGAATCATATCTTTATCGTGTTCCACCACAATCACGGAGTTGCCGATATCGCGGAGGTTCTTCAGGGATTTGATGAGTCTTTCATTATCGCGCTGATGGAGTCCGATCGAAGGTTCATCCAGGATATAAAGCACATTCACAAGCTGCGACCCTATCTGCGTTGCCAGACGGATTCTCTGTGATTCACCGCCGGACAGGGTGCGCGAACTTCTGCTCAGACTCAGGTAATCCAGCCCCACATCGAGGAGGAACTGAAGCCGGGTCTTGATTTCTTTGAGGATCTCGTGGGCAATGACTTTATTCTTTTCACTGAATTTGTCTTCCACTGCTTCGAGCCAGTCTTTCAGATCGAGCAGAGACAGGGCGTTGATCTCGGCGATATTCTTGCCGTCAATCTTGAAACTGAGGCTTAATGGCTGAAGCCGGGTACCTTTACACTCTGGGCAGACTTCTTCAGTCGTGAAATGTCTTTCGAGAAGAATGGCATCGTAGCTTTCCTTGTCTTCAATCATCTCGTT
>JAHRWY010000254.1:0-4386 GCA_019104935.1 Kaistella sp. | reverse complement strand
AAATAACTGGGATCATCGATATCAAACTGATAGGAAACTTCGGAAATACTGAATTCCGGATTTTTCAGTGTTGATTTTATATTAAGGATAAGGAAATCCAAAATCACTTCCTTTGGAGATTTTCCTGAAATTGCTTTGCAGATCTGGCTCAGCGCCGCGACAGAAATGCCCAGTTCCGAAGCATAATTTTCTACTTTTTTCTTGATGGAATTGTTTTCCTGAACGAGTTTCTTGAAATTCCTGAAAACACTTCTTTCATTCTGATTCAGCGTATGGATTACGGTCTGGTTGGAATGATTAATCCTATAAAGCCGCAGCAAAAGCATCCCTACAAGATACTGAAGTGCAAGATCTTTCCCAGGAAGTTGGTTGCCGTATTCGAAAATACATTTATGAATCGTGGTATAGGCATCCTGAACCAATTGATTTTGCTGGTCGATTTCGGTGATGCTGATGGTGTCGAGTTCGTAAATCACTTCCACATCATATTTCAGCATCTGTTCAACAGAATTAGAAGAAAGAGAGATCAAATAGCCCTGAGATCCAGGTTCAAACTCAAGACCGTGGAAAACGACTTGAGGAACGGTAATAATCGAAGGTTTGTCGATCTTAAAGTATTCATTGTTGGCTAAAAGTTCCACTTTGCCCTTTTCGAGCACAAAAATCTGAAAAAGATTGCGGTGCGCGTGGGTTCTTATGGAGTAGCCAATTTGTGAAAACATCTTATCCAGCGACACAACATTAATAACATCGCGTACCAGTTTAATGTTGTTTTCGCTAAAAATACCGTTTTAATAAAGCTTCTGAGCCATTCTCTAAAATTACAAAATTTTAAGAATATGTGAAAAAACTTTTCAGGAGAATCCCTTTTCAGTTTACTTTATAAATTCCAGCAATGGTTTGATGAAACGGTCGAAAACCTCGATGTGAGGTGAATGTCCCACATTATCAAGCTCCACAAGCTTAGAATTTTTGATTTTCTTTTGGGTTTCTTTTCCGAGTTTTTGGTAAAGTCCCATTAGCGGCTGCAATTCTTTCGGCGCATTTCCTTTTCCGATTGCAGTTCTGTCGCGGGTTCCAATAATAAGAAGGGTAGGTGCAGTGATTTTTTCAAAATCGTAAACTACAGGCTGTGTATAAATCATATCTGAAGTTAAAGCCGCATTCCAGGCGGTAATAGGGAAATCCCTGGAAACTGTCCAGCCTGCCAAAAGATTCAGCCATTTATCATATTCAGGTTTCCATTTTCCGTCGTAATAAAATTTGAGCTGGTAATCTTTATAGGATTGATAGGTGTTTTTCAGTTCGGAGGCATAAAGTTTATCAATATTCTGGTAAGGCGAAAAAATCCGGTAATCTTCCAGCCCTATTGGGTTTTCGAGAATCAGTTTCTCCACATTTTCAGGATACATCACCGCTATTTTGGTGGCGAGCATTCCTCCCATTGAATGTCCGAGAACAATAAATTTTTCAATCTTTAAATCATCCAGAACCGATTTTGTGTTTTCCGCCAACTGCTGAAAACTGAACTGATACTGTTTTGGTTTTGAAGACTTTCCGAAGCCGATCTGATCCGGCATTATTACGCGGAAACCTTCTTTTTGCAGCACTTTGGCAGTCTCTTCAAAATAGTATCCGTTAAAATTTTTACCGTGAAGCAAAACGATGGTTTTACCGTTCGGTTTTTCGGGTTTCGCATCCATATATGCCATATTCAACTGCTGTTCCTGGCTTTCAAGCGATTTAAAAACAACAGGAAACGGATAAACAACTGTGGCGAGTTCTGCATCGAGCGGCGTCAGTTTTGTAAGGTCGGCAATATTCTGAGTTTTACAGGAGGTGCTGAACAGCAAAGCCGCAAGCACAGGAATCATGGTGAATATTTTCATATTTTCGGATTTCTCCAAAATTACTGAAATTAAACTGTAAAGGAAATGTTATTGGTTTCAGCGATTTTATTTGATGTTTTCCCACCATTTTCCGTACACCTTCGTATCATCCCTCCAGTTAATGTTTTCACCGATTTTAGGATAAATAATTCGGAGGTTTTCGATATTGCGTTTTGCCATTTGGTCCAAAGGTTCGTACCAGGCATGCGCTGCCAATGCGAATTTGGAATTGTGAACAGGAATCATTCTTTTGGCATTCAGCTCTTTCATTGCTTTAATGTTTTCTCCCGGCATGAAATGAATGTAGCGCCAGTCTTTATTATACTGGCCGTTTTCCAGAATTGCCAGATCGAAACTGCCGTATTTTTCACCAATTTTTTTAAAATGATCATCATAACCGCTGTCGCCACCGATGTAGATCCGCTGTTTTGGCGTTTCAAAAACAAAACTTGCCCAAATCGCCTGGTCGCGCTTCAGTCCGCGGCCGGAAAAATGACGTGCCGGTTCTGCAGTAACTTTAAATCCTTCACCTAAATCTGAACTTTCAAACCAGTCGAGTTCCACAATGTTTTTCGGATTGTAGCCCCAATACTCCAGGTGTTCACCGGTACCAAGGCCGGTAATGATCTTTTTGGTTTTCGGAAAAAGCTTAAGAACAGTTTCGTAATCCAGGTGGTCCCAGTGATCGTGGGTGATGATCAGATAATCCAATTCCGGAATATCTTCAGGCTGATAAAGATCGGCGCCCCGAAAAGCTTTTGCTGTAAAAGAAAAAGGAGAAGCATAACCGCTTAACACCGGATCGACAAGGATTTTTTTACCGTCGGTCTGCATGAAATAAGAAGAATGACCCATCCAGATGTATGTGTTTTGGGTGGAATCAAGTTTTTTGAGATCTGTTTTCTGAAAATGAAATTCCTGTGCCGGGTTTTTATCGGGTGTTTTCCCAAAAAGAAAACGGAACATGATTTCGGGTACTGAAGTGTCTTTTGCCAGTTGTGGAGTAGGATTCAGATTACTGAACTTTCCGTTTTTGTAGTGCGGTGATTTCAGGATCCGTTCCAAACGCTCGCCTGAAGGCGCTCTACCACATTTGCTGTGCCCTAAGACAAAATAAGCTGTTGCCAATATAGCCGTGGCTACGATAAGAAATGCAATCATAATTTTTTTTAGAATCTTCATGTTTTCATGTAGTTTTCCTATGTTTTATGCTGAATAACAAAGGAATAATTTATTTTTTAAACGACTGCAAATGTAATTTAAAATTAAGGGAATGAATAAAATCATAGTAATATTTTTAGCTGTCATTGAAATAAGTGTTAACTTTAATACAATCAAAAAAATTAAAAATTATGCACGAAAATGTAGTCATTAAACAAAGAGTGAACGCGCCTGTAGAAAAGGTTTGGAACGCTTTGACCGATAAAGCGCAGATGAAGGAATGGTATTTTGATATCCCTGATTTCGAGCTGGGACTTCATAATGAGTTCAATTTTTTTGAACCCGGAGGTGAAAATAAGTATCATCATCATGGTAAAATTCTGGAAGTAATTCCAAATCAAAAATTTAAGCATACCTGGTCTTACCCGGAAATCTCTAAAGAGAAAACGATTGTGAGATGGGAGCTGGAAGAAGATAACGGAGGCACTTTAATTACCCTTACGCATAAAGGTTTGGAGAATTTCAACCATTTGGGTACAGACTTTCAGAAAGAAAGTTTTGAAAACGGCTGGAATGGAATTTTAGGTCAGAGTTTGAAAGAATTTATAGAAAAATAGATTAATATTGATTGAGGGAAACACGCCGAGAGGCGTGTTTTTATTTTACTCAAAACTGAAATTTATACATTCACCCCGAAAATATAGCCTACCAAAGCTGATAATCCCATCGCTATTGTTCCCCAGATTACAATTCGTAATACTGCTTTTCCTATGCTTGAACCGCCGGTTTTTGCAGAAACTGCTCCTAAGAAGAGAAGTGAGAGGATCGTGAAGCCGTACAGGAAATACTCCATCGTGGCCACTGGTGCTAAAACCGTTACAAGAAGAGGTAAAAGTCCACCTACGGTAAAGGATGCACCGGATGCAAGCGCTGCCTGTACCGGATTTGCCTGGCTAATTTCGTTAATTCCCAATTCGTCGCGTACGTGTGCGCACAAAGTATCAGATTGGGTTAATTCTTTAGCTACCTGTAAGGCTGTATCTTTTTTAAGCCCACGTTTCTCATAAATTTCTGCAAGAATTTTCATTTCCACATCGGGCATTTTTTCCAGTTCCTTTTTTTCTCTTTCGATGTCTGCTTTCTCGATGTCTGTTTGGGAACTTACAGAAACATATTCTCCCGCTGCCATCGAAAGTGCACCTGCAACAAGGCCTGCAACAGTTGCCAACAGAATAGGGTCTCGGGTTGTACTTGCTGTGGCGACACCTATTGCGAGACTCGATATCGAAATAATTCCGTCGTTTGCACCCAAAACTGCGGCTCGTAACCAGTTGCT
>JAHRWY010000203.1:0-4921 GCA_019104935.1 Kaistella sp. | reverse complement strand
TTTAGCAGAGGGGCTCACCTGTTCCCATTCCGAACACAGAAGTTAAGCCCTCTAGCGCCGATGGTACTGCGAAAGCGGGAGAGTAGGTCGCCGCCAGTTTTTTTTAATCCTCATTCATTTATTTGATTGAGGATTTTTTTTTGTTCATACAACTTACTAAAGGAAAATGCAGCTAAACTTACTTAAAGGAAAGTTTAAATCAGGAAAAAGTATCGTATAATTTTTATTACAAAAAAACTTCCAACAATAAATTGATGGAAGCTTTTTATTATAATCTGATCTTTAATTCTATAAAGTTAACTATTTAGAAGGCATCGGAGGAGGGGATGAATATTCCTTTTTGGGAGCAAGCGAAATTTCTTTTTCAAGTTTTTGAGCTAGTTCAACTCCCCACATTCTTCCGATTTCCATGCTTTCTTGTAGAATTAATGGCATTTTATCAATCATTTTCTTACCTGTTGTACTACGATAAAATGTTATGAGACTTTCTATTTCCTGCTCAGTAAAATGTTTGGTATACAAGGGAATCAATTTTTCTATAAGTTCATTATAATTGACATATTTTGATGCTTTATCCCAATATTCAGTTGGAACATCCGGATAGTTCTTTTTATAGTGTTCAATCATATATTCATATGATGTTTTCATCGCTTGTGTGCTGCCCATCGTATCTAACAGTTCGGCAATCTTTATGTTTTTACTAGATTGAGCATTTGCCATAAAACTAAACAGCAGAAAAACGGCTACAATTATATTTTTTCTCATATTTTATTAATTTACGTCAAATTTTCTCTCACGAATTAATTGCACTATGGCCAACATATCTTCACCAATTAATCTGTCGTCTTCTAATTTCGCTACTTTTGTACGGATGAGATTGTAGGCGTTCTCAACATATTTCGAGCATTTTGCTGGTCTTCGGAACTCTAATCCTTGAGCGCCAAACATAAGTTCTACCGCTAAAATATTTTCTAAATTCCCCAAAACCTGATTGAATTTTCTTCCGGAAATACTTCCCATCGAAACATGATCTTCCTGTCCTAAACTTGTTGGGATTGAATCTGCGGAAGCAGGAAAACACAATGTTTTGTTTTCGGTTACCAAGGCAGCCGATGTATATTGAGGTATCATAAATCCGGAATTTAATCCTGAACTTTCAACCAGTAATTTTGGCAGACCGTATTTCCCTTCCAATAAAAGATAACTTCTTCTGTCCGATATATTGCCAAGTTCTGCAGCTGCTAAAGTAGCATAGTCTAAAGGTAATGCCAACAGCTGTCCGTGGAAATTCCCGCCGGAAATGGATTCTTCTGCACTTAAAACAATCGGGTTATCGGTGACTGAATTAAGTTCTGTTTCGGCTAAGTTTTTAAGATGTTCGTAGGCATTTCTGCTCGCCCCGTGAACCTGCGGAACACAGCGCATTGAATACGGATCCTGCACGCGGTCACAAAACTCGTGTTCCTTTAGGTTTTCGGATCCTTCCAGAAACGTCAACATTCTGCCAGCTACTTTTCTACTGCCATCAAACGGACGGATATCATGAAGGTCTTTTTTGAATGGGCTGGAAGAGCCGCGGTACGCTTCCAATGACATGGCAGCAGTTAAGTCGGCAAGATTTAAAAGATATTCAAACTTGTGAAGACCTAAAATGGCATGAGCAAGAATGAACTGAGTACCGTTGATTAGCCCCAAACCTTCTTTCGGGCCTAAAATCAGTGGTTCTAATCCATGTTTGTTCAGTACTTTGGCTGTTTCTACTATGGAATCATTTTCCCATATTTTTCCGAGTCCTAAAAGTGGCAGAACCAAATGGGCCAAAGGAGCCAAATCTCCGGATGCACCTACCGATCCCTGTTCCGGCACCACTGGAATAATATCTTTTTCCAGCATTACAATCAGCCTTTCAATAACTTCGAGAGAAACACCGGAAAATCCTTTGGAAAGCGCATGTATTTTAGCAATCATCATCACGCGTGACAAATCTTTTGCGATGGGCTTTCCGACGCCTACTGCATGCGAAATAATAAGGTTATACTGTAACTGTGCAGTTTCTTCCTCAGAAATCTTTACATCGCAAAGTGGCCCGAAGCCTGTGTTGATCCCATAAACCGTGCGGTCGGATTCCACAATTTCGCGGACGTTTTTCTGAGATTTCAGAATCCGTTCTATTGCTTCTTTATTGAGTTTTGCATGTTTGGGATTTTCCAGAATCGCCATAACATCTGCGATCGTAAAGGTATCTATACCGTATATTTTCATTGATAAGAATTTTCCTAAAATTACACTTTTTTAAGAGTTCAGGAAAACCAGCTCCACTTTATTTCATTACTGACAAAAGTCATGCTTCTGAAATTCATTTTAAATATATTATTCAATGCATAATTAGTAATAATAATCTAATTTTGATGGGTTTCTAAATTATAATATCATCAATACCCCAAAATATATGAAAGAAAAAACACCTGTACACACTTTTCACATCCCGGTGATGGGACTAGCCTACACGATTGACAGTCCCATTAAAGTAGCACAATACGGCATTTCTTCAGTAATTTCAATCATCGACGACGAAATTATTGAAAGAATGAACCGCCTGTATCACCAGAAAAATAATTTCAGCTATACCGAAATCACAAATAAAATTGAAGATTACCGGGCGAAGAGAATTACCGCATACCTCGATATGGTGGATGATGTGGTGAATTTAAAATTCGAAAATTTAAAACAGGAACTCAGCAGAAGTAAAGAAGCGCTAAACCAGTACATCTCAATGCTTCCTAATAAATCAGATGTTCGGAATGGCCTGAAAAGTCTTGCCGAACAGAAAGATCATTTCACCGAAAACGTCCGAAACTTTTTGGATACCCATCTTTCTCCTGGAAGTATTGATGTGAATATCATGACCAAAGTTGACAAAGACAATTTTGATAAAAACACCCAGTTACCTGTAATTTATAACGATGCGCACGTATCGCTGCGTGGTTTTGCCAACAGCAAACTTTCTTCTTCGGTCGTACTTTCTGCAGGGATGAATCCAAGACTTTACAGCTATTTTGAGTCATTTCCTGATTTCTTTCCAAATGAAAAAGGAGAACTTAAAAAGAAAATTATCCTTAAAGTAAGTGATTTCCGGTCGGCGATGATACAGGGGAATTTCTTGGCAAAGAAAGGACTTTGGGTATCTGAATATCGGGTGGAATCGGGATTGAACTGTGGCGGACATGCCTTTGCGACCGATGGACTCCTTCTGGGACCCATCATGGAAGAATTTAAACAAAAGAAAGACGAACTGATCGCCTCCGCTCACGATTTAATGATGAAAGCTTTAATCCAGAAAGAATTGCCTTGCCCGGCAGAACCGCTGGAAATGAAAATTACAGTGCAGGGCGGTGTAGGAACTGCAGAAGAACACGAGTTTTTAATTGAAAATTATGAGCTTGACAGTGTGGGATGGGGTTCACCGTTTTTACTCGTTCCGGAGGCAACATCTGTAGACAAAGAAACGCGTGAGTTATTATCGAAATCCAAGGAAGATGATTTTTATCTCAGCAATATATCGCCGCTTGGGATTCCTTTCAACACGATTAAAGGAACGACTAATGAATTCCTGAAACAGCAGAAAGTGCTTCAGAATAAAGCGGGAAGTTCGTGTCCTAAAAAGTTTTTGGCTTTAAGCAAAGAATTTTCACCAAAGGGGATCTGTACTGCTTCCAGAAAATATCAAACCATTAAACTCAACGATCTGGAAGTACAGAAAAATGAAATCAGCGAACGTGAATACGATCGTAGAAAAACAAAAATTACTGAAAAATCGTGTCTTTGTGTAGGTTTGGTAAATTCATCTTATCTTGAGAATGAACTTCCGATCAAAGGGGAGAAACAGGGCGTAGTGGTTTGTCCGGGACCCAATCTTGCTTATTTCGACAAAGAAGTTTCGCTGGCGGATATGGTGCAGCATATTTACGGGGAGAAAAATGTAATGCCCCAGAACGGCCGCCCGAATCTCTTCATAAACGAACTGAAAATGTATGTTGATTACCTGAAAAATGAAATTGAAGATTTCTCCGAAAGTTTCACCAATGCACAGGTGAAAAAATGGAAAACCTTTAAAACCAACCTCACTGACGGGGTTGAGTATTATGAAAAACTGTTTTCTGAAACTGCTTTCTTCAAAGACAATGTTAAAACGATCCAGTGTCAACTGGCAGAATACAAAAATAAAATAATGGGTCTTTCAATCCCGGAAAATAAATCGGTATAAATACTGTAATATGAATTTAAATCTCAGTCTGTCTTTTGGCAGACTGTTTTTATTTATATGTGGAATAGTCTCGTTATGTTAAATCTAAATCTTAAACTTCAACTTTTTCCCTATTTTTGTTACATGAATCCCGACCTTGAACTTCAGCTGAAAACTTTACCTTCCGAACCCGGCGTTTACCGTTACTATGATAAAAACGGACAGCTGCTCTATGTCGGAAAAGCCAAGCATCTGAAAAAACGGGTGCTTTCGTACTTCAATAAGAATCTTTCAGGATACAGAACCAGAATTATGGTTGGAAAGATTCACCGGCTAGAAACCACCATCGTTCCGAGTGAATATGATGCGCTGTTGCTTGAGAACAATCTTATCAAAGAACACCAGCCGTTTTACAACGTGATGCTGAAAGATGATAAGTCGTATCCATGGATCTGCATCAAAAACGAAAATTTTCCGCGCATTTTTTTGACCAGAACGATGATTAAAGATGGTTCCGAATATTTCGGGCCTTACGCAAAAGTTCGTCCGGCCAAAGTTTTGCTCGATACCATTAAACATATTTACAAAATCCGCACCTGTAATCTGAATCTAGCTCCGCCAAAAATTGCAGAAGGAAAATATAAGGTTTGTCTGGAATATCACATCAAGAACTGCGAA
>JAHRWY010000221.1:0-4927 GCA_019104935.1 Kaistella sp. | reverse complement strand
AGATTATAAATTTAGTAATCGTTTTACAGCACAGGTCGGTTTAAGATACGATAATCTCGATCAGAAAATAGATTACAGTACATCTATTAAAGAAGGAACGGTTGAGAAAAATTATTCTAAAATCTTACCTGCATTAAACTTAAAATATAGCGTAAACGATACGAATAACCTTAGATTCTCCGCTTCTAAAACTTATACCACTCCACTTCTTTTGGAAGTTGCACCTTATGAGTACGAGGAGGTAGATGAGCTAAGTTTTGGTAATCCTGCGCTTTATCCGTCAGATAACTACAATGCAGACCTAAAATGGGAGTGGTTCCCGAAAAAAGGTGAAGTAATATCGGTTACAGCATTCGGTAAATACATCCAAAATCCAATTTCCAGAGTTACCGTAAACTCTTCCTCCAATTCAGTTTCATTTGTGAATATCGGAGACAAAGGTCATGTTTTCGGAGTGGAAATGGAATTTAGAAAAGATCTTTACCAAAACAATAATACAAGAATCTACACTTTCCTGAACGGTACATACCTGAACACCAACCAAGATCTTGATAGAGAAAAAGTTGTTGCAGAAACCACAACTTCTTATAGCAACACAATTTCTATCGACCCATCAACATCAAGCGACAAAATGCAAGGTGCGTCCGATTTCCTTGCAAACGTGAACCTTGGTTTCGAACAAAAATGGGGAAGCCAAAACTTTTTGGATTTGGTGGTTTCTTACTCCCATATTTCCGATAATATCTATTCGATTGGATATGCAACCAAGGGAAACCTGGTGGACAAAGCTATCAACGTATTAGATGCGGTTGCTAAAGTGAAATTTGCTCACGGAATCGGATTTTCAGTAAGTGGTAAAAACCTTCTAAATCCTAGCTTCAAAAGAGTACAAGAAAATACAAACGGCGATGTTTCTGTAAGAGATTATAAAAAAGGAACTAACATAGGAGTAGGAGTTTCCTACGAATTTTAATAAAAATAAAAATAGATTAAATCTAAAAGTAAATATTATGAAAAAGAATCATTTAAAAGTATTAGCACTATCGCTACTATTACCTGCAACTTTTGCTGTACAATCTTGTAATAACGGAGATGACGATCCAATAACTTCTGTAACTCCTGTAGGAATTGCAGCGAATCCAAACGATTTTAAAGGAGATGTAAAATCTGGCGAGGTGGTAACTTTGGATGCAACTAAAGTATATAAATTAACAGGCGGTGTACATGTAAAAGATGGTGGACAATTGATAATTCCTGCCGGAACAAGAATCGAATCCACTGGTGGTACAGCTGCTTATGTTACTGTTGAGCAAGGTGGGAAAATCTTCGCAAACGGAACTGCTTCTGCGCCGGTAGTATTCACTTCACCTGCTGCTACGCCAGGAAGCTGGGGCGGTATTGTAATCGCTGGTAAAGCTCCTATCAACAAAGGAACTACCGCTTCTGCTGAGGTTGGGAACGCAACTTATGGCGGTACTGCTACCGATGATAACTCAGGTTCATTAACTTATGTAAGAATCGAATATTCTGGAGCAATCTTTACAGGTGAAAAAGAATTCAACGGACTTTCTCTTTTCGGTGTCGGAAAAGGTACAACCATCAGCAACATCGCTGTACTCAATGGAGCCGATGACGGAGTAGAATTCTTCGGTGGTACTGTGAATGTATCTAATATCATTTCTGTAGGAAACGAAGATGATGCAATAGACTGGACAGAAGGCTGGAACGGAACTGCAACGAATCTTTACACTAAAAGAAGAAGCAACGGAGTTGGAAACAGAGGTATCGAGGCAGATAACAACTCGAACGACAACAATGCTTCGCCAAGATCGAACCCAACCATCAAAAATGCTACTTTCATTGGTGCTAAAAACGACGGAACTGAAAGCGACGGATTGAAACTAAGATTTGGCACTTATGCAACAATGGACAACGTAGTCCTTTCTAACTGGAAAACAGGAATCAATGTAGAACATGATGCATCAGTAGCATATTTTAACGGTGGCGGAAAAATCACTAATGTGAAATTTGACGCTGTAGATAAAATTGCGTCCGCTAAATCATCTGCTGGAGCTAGTGTTGATGTACTGGCAAACACTTTTACCGAAAACACAGGTGCAACGGGAGCTGGAAGTGGAACTGCAACTCCATCTTGGGCTGCAACTTGGGGCGGACTGTAAGACTCACTTAACACATTCATATCAAATTAGACCATCGGAATTTCCGGTGGTTTTTTTGTTAACATTAAGTTCATATTGCAATGTACTGAAATCATGCATTTTAAACCGTTTTTCTGTTCCAATATTAAATTTTTACTTTCCTATGTGAATTTAATATGAATTATTTGTTAATTAAAAATGAATTTACTTGCTTTGTATAACAAAACAGAAATTTACTTACACATTCACACAAATAAAAAAAGAATAACATGAAAAATATTGTTAAAATACTCGGGGTTTTTGGGATTTTAATAGCAGCAGGATTCACTTCAAATATGAATGCACAGGACAGCAATGTCATTAAAGAAGTTAAAATTAATTCAAACGATGGATTCGGTGAGTTAAGAAATCTGGTAATGCAGAATTTCGATTTTACAAATCCTGAGTTTACGGAAGGAAAAATCAACAGCACTGTTACTTTTGAAGTTGCTGAAAACGGCAGAATTTCACACGTTTCGGTAAACGGCGACTGTAAATATGTAAACAAAGAAATCGAAAACGTGATGTCGAATCTTCTATATAAATTCGACAACGCTTCTAAAATGAACAGCGTTTATGTGCTGCCGGTTACTGTTTTTATTGCCTCCAAATAAGAGGTTTGAAAATTTCGGTCATGATAAAATAAAACACCTGCAGATTTGCAGGTGTTTTTTATTCTTCGTCTTCGTACTGTTCCAGATAATAGGTAAATGTAAAATCGTCGAGTTCGTCGTCGGCATCCTCCAGCGTTACAAGCAGATCTTCGAAAATTTCGAGCTGGTCGACACTCATATTTACAAATTCTATATGAAGCGGAAGTTCTACAAACCCCGTGAGTGAATCGTAAAGCGCGTCTAAATTATCTCCGAAAAACTCCGGAAGCGTCAGTTTTTCTTTCAGCTGCGCATAAAAATCATCGTAATCGCCGATGTCTGTAAAATCGATAAATACTGTGTTCATAGTTGTTGGTTTGTCAGTTGTTAGTTATTGGTTATTGATTTATACTAAACTTAACTTGGCTCTTTTTACTTTTTACCTGGCTCTTCACTACTATTGTTTTTGGAAACTTTTGTAATGATCGTGTGTCAACCAGACATCACCGTTTTTGGTGAAGACAATTCGGTCGGCATTTCTGCGTCCGCAGTTATAGTTTACATCCGCCTCAAAATATTGCGCTCCTGTGGGTAAAGTCTTTTCACGGTTGCTGAATTTATCGCCACCAATCGCACGACCAGGCAAAATATCGCATAAATTTCCCTCTGATGCCACCCAGCCTTGGCTTCGGGCTTCACCTTTGGTTATGTAATAATCCGGGAGTTTTCTGGTGCTTTTCACATAATCAATAACCAGTTTCTCTTCTGTGAGTTCATCAATATTTCCAGAATTATTTGCATCTTCTGATGAATTTCTTTCCTGATTATCACTAAAACTTTCGTTTCTGGTTTGCTGTTTCACAACAACGTTTTCATGGTTTTCAGGCTGTGGTTTTTTTTCGATTTTATAATTCTCGAAAAGATACATTACCAAAAACGCGCTCAGCATTCCGATGATAAAAAATAAGACAAGCTTAAAGTTCTGTCTGTTCATATTTTAATTTTAGATTAAGTTCAATATTCTTCTTTAAACTTGAATCATTTTCTCTTGATTCTTTTTCCTTTTTCCCTTGGCTCTTTTTACTTTTTACCTGGCTCTTTCTATCTCCATTCTTCGGGGATATCACAAACCGGAATGGGTTGCATTTTGTGTTGCGCGGCTTTGTTCATTCGGGCAAAGATTTTATAAACTTCCAGATCTCTACCGCTGTAATCTGCTTCGGTTTTGGTTCCCCATTCTTTCTGAATTTTTTCCAGCTCCGGATAAGTAGCGCCAATTTGTTGCTCATCGGTTCTTTCCACATCCCAAAGTCCGTCGGTTGGAATTGCATTCTGAATTGATTCTACAAGATTCAGCGATTTCGCCAGTGCGTAAACCTCGGTTTTATAAAGATCGGCAATCGGCGAAACATCTACTCCACCGTCGCCATATTTGGTATAAAAACCAATCCCGAAATCCTCAACTTTATTCCCGGTTCCACAAACAAGAAGTCCGTTCAGTTGTCCGAAATAATAGAGCGTGAGCATCCTGAGTCTTGCTCTGGTATTGGCAAAAGCAAGTTTTTCTTCCGGATATTCCTGGTCATCTGCCTTAAAGGATCTGTATAGTTCATCGAAAGCCGGCGTAAGATTAAGTGAAATGGCTTCAATATTCGAAAATTTAGATTTCAGGTCTTCAATATGTTCCCAGGCGCGGTTCACCTGATCTTTTTTCTGATGAATCGGCATTTCGATCAAAAGTGTCTTCAGTCCCGTCATTGCACAAAGTGTGGATACAACTGCGGAATCTACACCTCCCGAAACACCAATTACATAACCATTCATTTTTGCATTTTGGGCATAATCTTTCAGCCACGAAACTATTTTTTCTGTTATTTTTTCTGTTTGCATTTTTGCTGGGTTTAAACTGAGGAACTTAGATGGAAGAATCCTTAAAATTTTCCTTATTTTTGCCTCTTAAATCTGATGTAAAAATAATGAAGTTTTTTAGATATTTGCTTTTTTCAGCCGTTTTCGTTTTCGGTGCAGTTTCCTGCAAAAAAGATGCTGAAAACATCTGGGCGGTGGAGATTAAAGAGGCTGCTCCTAAAGTTGAAATCACCGATATTTCAAAAGAATTTTACAATACCGGCGTTC
>JAHRWY010000199.1:0-4007 GCA_019104935.1 Kaistella sp. | reverse complement strand
ATCGGCAGGAGGGAGCCCGAAAGTGCTTTCTTTTCATCGGTTTCAATCTCCGGATGCGCCATAGAAAAAACGCCATTAAAGAGCGTTACTTTCCCGAAAATAAATAGTTCTCGGTTGATCGGTATCTGTTCTTTCATCCATTTAGAGTACCGGAACCAAACGAGTTCTAATGTTCCCGTATGATCACGGAATTTGGCTGACATCCGCTTTTTTCCGTCGCCGTAACCGATTTCCTGAACCTCAGTTATTTTTCCTTTCAGCTGGATGTCGGCTTCGGGTTCTTCAGCAAGATCGCCAATATTGTAAATTTTACTTTTATCAATGTAGCGCAACGGATAAAAAGTGAGTAAATCCTCCACAGTGGAAATTCCCAAGACATTTTTAATGAATTTGGCTCGTTCGGGACCGATTCCTTTTAAGAATTCTATGGAAGTTTCTAATGTCAGATCTTAATTTTTTTTCTGTTTTGAGGATTGAAATGTTCGTTGGCGAGCGAATTTCGGTAAAATAAAAAAGACTTCCAAAAAATTTCTGAAAGTCTTTAATCTTCAATATTTAAATCAGTTTTTAATGCTCGATCTGAATTTTTTCTGATAATTTTCCCACTGCTCACGCGTTGTGATCTTTTTATAGTCGTCGTTAGCGATAAACTGAATGTAGGGCTCCAGTTCTTTTGCCGTGAGTGCACCCTGCAGAATGGTAATCGGCATGCTTTGCTCATCAAGAAAAACCGTTGTGGGAACAGCAACGACATTCATAAACTTGGTGAATTCGTGCATTGAATTTTTTCTTTTTCCGGTTTCGAATCCTGGATTTGAAAATGTTCTGCCAAAAAGAGTAATATTTTCTTTATTTTCTGCATCAAATTTTACTGCGTAGTAATTCTCCTGAAGAGATTTTGCGATGACGGGGTGATTAAAGGTTTCTTTTTCCATGATTTTACATGGGCCGCACCAGTCTGCATAAAAATCGATCAGAATTTTTTTTGGCGTTGTTTTCTGTGCTTCCACCGCTTCTTCGAGCGTCATCCACTTAACCTGTGCTGATGCAAAAGAAATGGATAAAACGAACAATAAAAAGTTTAATTTTTTCATCAGTGGTTTGATTGAAAATATAAAGGTTTGTTAAAGCACTATCTCACTTCCTGCATTAGTTTTTTCACGAGCGGGGAGATAATGATGAGTACAACACCCGCGATTACGGCATAAAGCCCTAACTGTTTGTAACCCTCTGTATAGGCTAAAAGTGCATCCATATTGGTGGAACCTTCTTTGGCGGTTGCCATGTTTGCACCGATAATTCCGGCTACATATTGCCCGTAAGCGGATGCAAGGAACCACATTCCCATCATCATTCCCTGCAGTTTTTCAGTCGAAAGTTTGGTCATAATCGAAAGCCCGATAGGAGATAAGCATAATTCCCCAAAGGTAATAACGAGCAAGGCAATGGTGAAAATATTTAAGGAAGTAATTCCCTGCAAGTCAGCAAAAAATCTGGTAGCAAACAATACGTAATATCCTAAACCGAGGAATATAAAACCGAGTCCGAACTTAATGATGGTGTTGGGCTCCAGTCTCTTTTTACTTAGCCAAATCCAGAACAGTCCGACAAGTGGGGCAAGAAAAATAATGAAAAATGCACCTCCGGAATTGTTTACTCCGTTAGGATCCAAGCCAAGCAAATCTTTGTTCAGATTATTTGCTGCGAAAATACTTAACGAACCTCCCGACTGCTCATAAATTCCCCAAAATATAATAGAAAATATAATGAAAACGAGGGCTGCAAGTAGCTTTTTTCTTTCTGCAACATTCACTTTCGTCATTTCATATAACAGATACATCAGGGTTAGCGGACCGACGGTCCACATAAAATAATCGGTGTATTGCGGCACAGAAACCATGGTCATAATCAACGGAACAAAAACTAAAGTAAGAGCGTAAACTCCGTAAACTTTCCATTTTTCCATAGGAATTACAGTTCCGTCTGCAAGTTTTCGCTCGGGCATAAGACCAATAGGACCTAAACTTCGCTGGGTGAAAACAAAATTGATCAAGCTGATTACCATTACGATTGCTGCTAAACCAAAGGCGACGTTCCACCTCTTATCTTCCGGAATAATACCTGAAAGCATTTCGCCTTTTCCAATCGCGATACACAAATATCCACCGAGCAGGGCACCAAGGTTAATTCCTGCATAAAAAAGGGAAAAACCTGCGTCGGTACGGGAATCTCCGGCTTTGTAAAGTTTCCCAACCATGGTTGATATATTAGGTTTAAAGAATCCGGTTCCTACCACGGTGAAAGAGATTCCGAGAAAGAAAAAATCATGAGGATTAGTCGCGAGAATCAAACTCCCTACAATCATTAAAACCCCACCCCAGAACAGGGATTTACGGAAACCAAGGATTTTATCCGCAAAAAGACCACCTACAAAAGTAAATGCATATACAAATGCCTGGGTTGCCCCATATTGAAGATTTGCCTGTTCGTCACCGAATTTCAACTGAGAAATCATGAAAAAAACGAGCATTCCGCGCATTCCGTAGAAGCAGAATCGTTCCCACATTTCCGAGAAAAAAAGTGACCAGATTTGTTTGGGATATTTTCCTTTGAAATCCTGAATTTGTTCTAACGTAAGATTCATTTTAGAATAATTTTTAACGAAAATAGAAAAAACCACCGAATAATCGGTGGTTTAGTATAATTAAATGCGTTTAGTTCTAGTTTACTCCGTGCATTTTTTTCTCTAACCAACGGCTCATTGCAAACAAAATTAAAGCGGCAGCTCCACACATCACAATAAATACAAGGAAGAAATCGAAAAGGTTGGTGATTTCAAATCCTAAGAAATAAGTGATTTTCGCGCCTTGGCCCTCTTCACCACTTCCTGGAATTAGTGCTGATAAAGTTCCTGCAAATTTGTTTGCAGCAGCATTAGCCAGGAACCATGTTCCCATTAACAGAGACGAGAAACGCAGTGGTGAAAGTTTTGACACCATTGAAAGTCCGATTGGTGAAAGACAAAGTTCACCCATTGTGTGAATTACATATAGTGCGATCAACCAGAACATGGAAACTTTGTCCATCATTCCCAGACCGTAAACGGCAAATGCAATAACGACGTATCCTAAAGAAACCAATGCAAGACCAAGGGCCATTTTCTTTGGCGAAGACGGCTCCATTCCGCGGTTTCCAAGACGTAACCACATTGAAGAGAACAATGGTGCAAGTATGATAATGGCCAGCGGGTTTACTGACTGGAAGTAACTGGCAGGCATTTCCCAACCGAAAATTGTTCTGTAGGTCTGTCTGTCAGCAAAAATTGTAAGTGAAGCTCCGGCCTGCTCAAATGCGCCCCAGAAGAAAATTACAAAAAATGCCAAAATGAAGATAACCATAATTCTCTCGCGTTCTTCTTTGGTCAAAGATTTATCTGTAAGAACAATTAGCGGCATCACGATCATCGCACCATAAATAAGATATCCAATAATATCCAAATCGCTTTGGAACATGGTTTTAAAGTTCATTAAGAAGAAAATAATTGCAATTGAGCCTAAAACCATTCCAAGCTGTGCAATACCAAATTTATTGGTTGGCATCCCGATTGGCTTGTTCTCGTTATCTACAAGCAGTTTGTTTTTTTGAAGCATAAAGGTTATCAAACCGATGACCATCCCAATACCTGCCGCCAGGAAGCCCCATTTAAAGTCAATTTTTTCAGCCAGCGTACCAGAAATAAGCGGTGCGAAGAAAGCTCCCAGGTTGATCCCCATGTAGAAAATGGTAAATGCAGAATCCACCCTGCGGTCTCCTTTCGGATAAAGCTGGCCCACCATCGTTGAAATGTTTGGTTTGAAAAAACCGTTCCCAATGATCAACATGGTAAGACCAATCCACATCAGCGTAATTGCTGAACTGCCTGAAGTGGAAGCACTGAAAAACATTACAAACTGCCCAAGTGCCATAAGTACACCACCAATTTCTATACTTCTTCTGTTACCCAGAAA
>JAHRWY010000142.1:0-6046 GCA_019104935.1 Kaistella sp. | reverse complement strand
AATTTCTGATTTCTTACATATTCAACCGCATCGTGGTACGCATCAAAAACAACCGCTTTGGCCGTTTTGATGTTATTGGTCTGCATAAATTTCTTAGAAAAAGCTTTACTTCCTTCCAGTTCGGCAGCTCTTTTTTCCGGACCGAAAATTTTAAGGCCATGTTTTTTGAATTCATCTACAATTCCGTCTACCAGTGGAGCTTCGGGACCAACAATCGTAAGATCAATTCTTTCTTTAATTGCAAAATCTCTTAACCCTTCCACACTTTCGTCATAAACATTCTGGCCGAGCTGGCCTGTGGTTACAGTGCCTTTGGCAAAGTATAATTTAGATATTCTGCTGTCGTCTTTCAGCTTAAGTGCGAGGGCCGATTCGCGGGCTCCATTTCCTACGATTAATATTTTCATGTGAGTTTACTTAATGTTTGTGTTCTCCAAAATTACTAATTTGAATATAAATTTCAAATTTACCTGAGCGAAAAATTTCTTAATTAACAGTTAAAACCGCTGTTTACAGTGAGCGGAAGCACCCTGTTTTTTACTTAATGCAAAAAGTGGCGCATTCCTGTAAACATCATCGGAATACCATGTTCGTTTGCCGCTTCGATGCTTTCTTCATCTCTCATACTTCCGCCTGGCTGAATGATTGCTTTAATACCTTCTTTCGCACAGTAATCTACAACATCTCTGAAAGGAAAAAATGCATCAGAAGCTAAAACCAGATCACCGGAAAATTTCTCTTTTGCCCGTTCTACGGCATGTTGCGTAGCCCAGATTCTGTTTACCTGTCCGCCACCAATTCCCAGAGCCTGAATTCCGTTGGAAACTACAATCGCGTTAGATTTCACATATTTTACCACGCGCTGGGCAAATAAAAGTGCTTTTTCCTGCGCTGCAGAAGGTTTGAAAACCGTTACCGTTTCTATTTTATCAGAAAACTGGTTATCGTTATCCTGAACCAAAATTCCACCATCAATTTTCACCCAGGTTTGTTTATCGGAAACCGGATTTTTAATTTTAATGATTCTCAGGTTCTTTTTCTTTCTTAAAATTTCGAGTGCATCAGCATCAAAATCCGGAGCCATAACAATTTCCAGGAATGTTTTGTTGAGTTCTTCTGCTGTGGCAGCATCCACCTTGAAATTCATCCCGATAATTCCGCCAAAGATGGAAACCGGATCGCATTCGAATGTTTTTGTGTACGTTTCGAGTGCCGAACTTCCCACGGCAACGCCACATGGTGTGGAATGTTTCACCGCACAACAGGCCATTTCTTCTTTGAATTCATTCACCACCTTCCAGCATAAATCCATATCGCGAAGGTTGTTGAAAGAGAGTTCTTTGCCGCCGAGAATTTCAAAATCTTTCATCGCGCCGTTCTCGGTTGTTGAGGCATAATATGCTGCAGACTGGTGCGGGTTTTCACCGTACCTGAGGTCTGAAACTTTTTTATAGGAAGCATTTAGATATTGCGGATAAGCTTCATCGAGTAATATTTTAGAAATCGCTCCGTCGTATGCGGAAGTAAGGTTGAACACTTTCCCTGCCAGTTTTTTACGCGTTTCCATAGTTGTATCTCCTGTTTCAGAAATTTCATGCTGAACTTTTTCATAATCTTCAACATCGGTAATCACCGTTACAGAATTGAAATTCTTGGCGCCGGATCTCAACATGGAAGGCCCGCCAATATCGATAAATTCAACTTTTTCATCGAGAGAAATATCGGCGTTTGCATTTTCGAAAAATGGATAAAGATTAACAATTACCATATCGATAAGCCCAATACCGTGTTCCTGAACAGTTTTCATGTGCTCTTCGCTGTTGCGAACTGCAAGTAGGCCGCCGTGAACTTTTGGGTGAAGTGTTTTAACCCTTCCGTCCAGCATTTCCGGAAATTCTGTAACCTCATCAATCTGAATCGGGTTCAACCCGGCGTCTTTCAGATGTTTGAATGTTCCGCCGGTGGAAATCAGTTCGTAATTTTTTTCTTCTAAAAACTTTGCAAAACCGATGAGTCCGGATTTATCGGAAACAGAGATCAGTGCTCTTTTTTTTGACATTTTTCTTTCTTTTTTACTTTTTATTAGATCTTTTCTTTTACTTTTCTGTATTCTGCAAAACCAGATTTATAGCTTCAGGGAAAATATTATATTCAATTTGATGAACTTTTTCCGCCAAACTTTCAACCGTTTCATCAGGTGAAATTTCAAATGATTTTTGAAGGATAATTTTTCCTTCATCAATTCCCGATGTCACAAAATGTACTGTTGCACCGCTTTCTTTTTCTCCGGTTTTTAAAACCGCTTCGTGAACATGATGACCCCACATTCCCTTTCCGCCAAATTTAGGCAGCAATGCCGGATGGATATTGATAATTTTTCC
The DNA here is from genome assembly GCA_019104935.1 of Kaistella sp. GTDB lineage: Bacteria > Bacteroidota > Bacteroidia > Flavobacteriales > Weeksellaceae > Kaistella. The sequence goes on along the minus strand of JAHRWY010000142.1, from coordinate 3,665 downwards.
CGGAAAACGCTCGCAGAACTCTTTACTTAAAATGGATAAAAATCCTGCAAGAACGATAAGATCGGTGTTTTCGGGAAGCATTTCGGCTAGTTTTTCTGAGAAATCTTTTCCTCTTTTTATCAGAATATTTTTAACCCCGTGTTTTTCTGCGCGCTGCAGTCCAAAACATTCACGGTCTGCAACCACCATCGTGATTTCAGCGTTTGGAATTTCCCCGTTTTCAGTGCAGTTGATGATTCTCTGCAGATTGGTTCCGCCGCCCGAAACCAAAACAACCATATTTTTCATGGAGATGCTGCAGTTATTAATTCAATACTATTTTTTCTGTACCTTCAGTAATTTCACCGATAATATAGGCGTCATCCAAAAGATCCAGCACTTTTTCTGCGTGTTTTTCGTCCACTACGATTACCATTCCAACTCCCATATTGAACGTTCCGAACATTTCCATTCTGTCAATATTTCCTCTTTTCTCCAGCTCCAGCATTACGCTTGGAATTTTAATTTTAGAAGTATCAATTGTTGCACATAGGCCGTCGCCTAAAATTCTCGGCACATTTTCGATAAGACCGCCGCCGGTGATGTGTGCAATACCGGAAACCTCAATTTCTTCCAGTAATCTGTGAATCGGCTTGTAATAAAGTCTTGTAGGGACAAGAAGTGTTTCGTAAAGCGGTTTACCTTCAAATTCCTCATTAAAATCAGGGAAAATTTTTCTCACCAAAGAAAATCCGTTGCTGTGGAAACCGGAACTGGGCAGTGCGATGATTTTATGTCCGGCTTTAATTTTCGAGCCGTCGATAATTTCATCTTTTTCGACGATACCGACACAGAATCCGGCAACATCGTAATCGCCAGGTTTGTACATTCCCGGCATTTCTGCTGTTTCACCGCCGATAAGTGCGCACTCGTTGTCTTTGCAGGCATTTACCATTCCCATCACGATTTCTGCAGCAATTTCGGAATCGAGTTTTCCACACGCTAAATAATCGAGGAAGAAAAGGGGTTTTGCGCCGTGACATAAGATGTCGTTTGCACACATCGCAAAACAGTCTACCCCAATCGAATCGTATTTTTTTGAATCCAGGGCAACTTTCAGTTTGGTCCCAACACCGTCGGTACCACTTACAAGTACAGGAGTTTTGTAACCTGCAATCTGGTAAAACGCGCCGAAACTACCCAGGTTGTTCAGTACATTTTTGTTATGGGTTTCAGCAACTGCAGTTTTAATTTTATCAACTGTTTTGTAGCCTTCTTCTTTGTCTACTCCGGCGGATTTATAGGTATTGCTCATGATATAATTTGAGATAAGCGGTTTGAAGTTTAATGATAAAAAAAGCCGACAATCATTCAGACGTCGGCTCATAATTAATTTATTTCGGCGAAGATTTCACTTCCAGAACTTGGAATTTTTCTTTTGGGGAATGTAATCTCTGCGGTTTCAAAGTGTAAAAATTTTGTTCTGCGAAAATAAGATTTTAAAATGAATTTAGAAAATCATCTGAAAAAAAATGCAGATTTAAATAAAGCAAAACTGTATATATGATTCAAATAGTTATTTTTGTATAAATATAAAATAAATATATGGCTTCAGGTTTTTTTGCAATATTGGATGATATTGCTGCGCTAATGGATGATGTAGCGGTAACTTCTAAAATTGCAACCAAACAGACTGCAGGGATTTTGGGCGATGATTTGGCAGTGAATGCAGAAAAGGCGACAGGCTTTCTCTCCTCAAGAGAAATCCCCGTGCTTTTAAAAATCATGAAAGGTTCGTTTATAAACAAAGTGATTATTGTGCCCATCGCATTTTTGCTTCAGGTAGTATATCCCCCCGCAATAAAGTTTATTTTAATTTTGGGCGGCCTGTATCTGGCTTATGAAGGTGTGGAAAAAGTGATCGAATATTTCTTCCACCGCCAGAAAAAAGGCCAGGAAGTAATGAAGGAAGTGGAAGAACCATCTATGAATGGAGAAGTGGCTGAAGCTGCAAAGGTAAAATCTGCTATAACCACCGATTTTATTCTATCGATCGAAATTGTAATCATTGCTTTAGGAACAGTATTAAACCAAAGTCTTCTCATTCAAATCATCACGGTTTCTATCGTGTCGATTATTGCTACCATAGGCGTTTATGGAATTGTAGCATTGATTGTGAGGATGGATGATGCCGGTTACAAACTCATGAAGAGATCAAATGAAAAAGGATTTTTTAACAGTCTGGGCGAAATTCTGGTGAAGGCATTGCCCATCGTCATCAAAATCTTGGGCGTTGTAGGAACGATTGCGCTAATCCTTGTATCGGGTGGAATTTTCGACCATAATATCGATACGCTGCATCACTTTTTACCGACGGTGCCTGATATGGCCAAACATTTTCTTTATGGAATGGTTGCCGGCTTAATTATGGTTCCACTTGTGTTGGGTGGCAAAAAAGTGTATGCCATGGTAAAGAAATAATCTTCTTTGAATTATAATAAAAGAGCAGCCTTGATGACTGCTCTTTATTTAATGAAGTACAGGATTCTGTTTATGAAAAATGTGCTTTCACGGCTTCTAATTTTTCATGGAATTCTGCTTTTTTCTCTTCATCAGTAATTCCTTTGCCTTCTTCAAAGCGTTCTTTAAAATTAGGCAGCGAAAAATAAGTAATCACATTAGCTCCGCTGAAAGGAGCACGTTTGAGGAACACTTCTATGACATTTTTTCCGCCACCGTTACCTGGAGCTGTTGCCATCAGGAAGATGGGTTTATCGCCGAAATGTTTGCGGTCTTTGATTCTGGAAACCCAGTCGAAGACATTTTTAAAAGCCGCAGAATAGACAGAATTATGTTCCGCAAGAGACATCAAAATAAGATCACTGCCGTCGATTTTTGATGCAAAATCTTTTGCCAACTGCGGAATTCCGTTTTCCAGTTCTCTTTCGTGCTTGTAAATCGGCATTTCAAAATCGTTAAGATCCAGAATTTCGACATTATCATCGGGGAAGAATGAAGCGGCAAAAGTCACGAGTTTCTTATTGATGGAGACTTCGGAATTGCTTCCGGCAAAAGCTAATATTTTCATAATTGAGGTTAAGGTTAAGGTTAAGGTTAAGGTTAAGTAAATTTTGATAAAGATAATTAATTATAAAACCATGGGAACTTCCATGAGCAAGATTTCGGAATCTTCCAAAGCTTCAAGTGTAAATTTATCCGTTTCCCAGATTCCAAAACCGTCTCTTGTTCCTAAAATCTGATCGCCGATTTTCGCTGAACCTTTCAGAACGAACACATACACACCGTTTCCTGGCTGGTGTATTTTGTACTCTTTGGCATTTCCTTTTTCAAATTTCGCCAGATTAAACCAGGCGTTCTGATGAATCCAAACTCCTTCGTCATCGGGATTTGGAGAAAGAATCTGCTGAAAATCGTTGATTTTTTCGTTTTCTTTGATGCTGATCTGGTCATATCGCGGGCTAACATTCATCTTGTTTGGAATTACCCAAATCTGCAGAAATTTTACAAGCTCATCTTTGTTTTTGTTGTATTCGCTGTGCATTACACCGGTTCCGGCGCTCATAACCTGAATTTCTCCTTTTCTGATCACCGCAGAAGTTCCCATGGAATCTTTATGTTCAAGATCGCCTTCCAGCGGAATCGAAATAATTTCCATATCGCGGTGA
>JAHRWY010000123.1:0-3543 GCA_019104935.1 Kaistella sp. | reverse complement strand
CTGGATGGACCCGTCCGATGAAAGGGTACAGAACCATGTCTCCAGTGTCATTAAAGATCTGGTAAAACGTTACGACATCGATGCGGTCCATATCGACGATTATTTCTATCCCTACAAAGAATACCACGGCGGAAAGGATTTCCCCGATGACAAAACCTGGAATAAGTACCGAAATTCCGGCGGCACCCTTTCCCGCGCAGATTGGCGCAGGGCTAATGTAAATAAGATCATCAAAAGGCTTCACGATGAAATCCATGCCGAGAAAGCTACCGTAAAATTTGGGATTTCTCCTTTCGGCATCTGGAAACCGGGCTATCCTGCCGGCGTTACAGGCTCCTCTCAGTATGATGAACTTTATGCCGATGCAAAACTGTGGCTGAATGAAGGCTGGTGCGATTATTATTCGCCACAGCTCTACTGGAAAGAAGGCGGCGCACAGAGTTTTTCTGCCCTCCTGAAGTGGTGGAAAGACGAAAACATCAAAAACATCCACCTCTGGCCCGGACTCAATACGGTAGGAGTAAAAGCGGACAACAAAATAGGTGAAATTACCGGCCAGATGAACACCATCCGCCGCATGCTGCCAAAGAACGGCGCAGGTGAAATTCATTACAGCACCGATGGTCTCAAGAAAAGCCCGGAAATGCTTAATGCGGTGAAAAACCTCTATCGTGAGGATGCGCTGGTGCCTGCAACCCCGTGGATTAAAACAAAGAAAATCATGACGCCGACCCTCTCGGGAGCAAAATCAGGTGACGGTTACAGGGTGAACTGGGATTCAAAGGAAAAAGGTACAGTCTTCCGTTGGGTACTTTTCGCAAAATATGGCGATACCTGGGAAACTAAAATCCTGGACCGCGATCATACAGGCAAAACACTTCCGCTTACCAGAAACGGTAAAAAACTCAATACCGTAGCCATTAAAGCCATCGACAGGTTAAGCAATGAGAGTGATTACGATGCGGTGAAGCTTTAAGCGTTTTTAGTAAGTACCGCCAGATACTGATCATTCTCGTCTTCAAAAATCACCTCGGCGTGAAATCCTTCTTCGGCTGCAATCACCATCATGGTTTCATGGTCCAGATACAGCCACCCGAACCACTCGGTAAGCTGCTGGTCAAATTCGTAGCGGGTATTGATTTCGCCATAGTATTTGTTGTAGGGCTGCAGAACATCCTCGTACATGTAAGCAATGTCGCAGGAATCGAAAACAATCTTACCGTCATTATTCAGCAGTGTTGAGGCTTTTTTCAGAAACTCCCTGAAACCCTCCAAAGTTGATGAAATACCGATCCCGTTCATCAGCAGAAGCAACGTATCAAATTTCTGCCCTTCGAAGGTGAAAAAATCTTCACAGATAACATTGGCGACCCCTCTGTCCTTCATAACCTCACACGCCAGTGGAGAAATTTCCAGTGCGGTAACATCCAGACCTTTTTTAGAAAGATCCAGAGCATGCGAACCCGCGGCAGCACCAATATCCAGCACTTTACCGGAACATTCTTCAATCGCCACCCTTTCCAGTTCAGGCATTTTCCTGAAGTTCCTGAAATAATAGGAAACAGGCATCTCTACTTTGGGCCCAAATTCGTCATGAACAAAAAGCTTCTTTCTACGCTCAGTAAAATGGAAATCATGGATGGCTTTTCCGGGAAGGTCAATCATATGGGAAGTGTTCTTTTCGTAAGACAAAGATATTAAAAACCTCAGGACTCTGTGACCTTTAGCAGGCACAATTCCCGCCCGCGGAACTTGCTCCGGCATACCGGTTATATTCTTGGCTGTAAGGACAGTCAACATAAAAGTAAAGAACTGAATTCATTTTTGTTGCGGTCTGAGAAAAACACTAACTTCGTAAATATTTAACACCCTGTACCTAAGGTCGTTAAACAATCAACTGCACAAAACTAAAACGCTATATCATGAAAACTTTAATTGTTATTTTTACTACCTGTGTTATGAGCAGTCTGGCGGCCCAAATCCGGGATAAAGCTGCAAGAATCGACAGCGTATTCAGTTCGCTGCATCAACAGGATCAGTTTTCGGGCAATGTTCTGATTGCCGAAAATGGCAAAGCAATTTTCCAGAAGAGTTACGGCAAAGCTTTCCGGGAACAGAACCGGGATCTTAACAGTGAATCTTTATTTGAACTGGCTTCTGTGAGCAAACAGTTTACTGCGATGGGCATTATGGTACTGAAAAAGCAGGGGAAACTAAAATATGAGGACAGTCTGCGTAAGTTTTTTCCGGAGTTACCTTATTACGGAATTACGGTACGACAGCTGCTGAATCATACCTCCGGGCTGCCCGATTATATGGAACTTGCAGCAAAACATTGGGATTCCACGAAAATTATGACGAACGATTCCATGATCCGTCTGCTCGCTGAGAAAAAGCCGGAAATCCATTTCAGGCCCGGCGAGCAATGGGAATACAGCAACACGGGTTACGCGCTATTGGGCAGCATTATTGAGAAAGCCTCGGGGCAGCATTTCGCCCAATTTATGGCAAAAAACGTTTACCAACCGGCAGGTATGAAACGGACACAGGTTTACCATAAACGTTTGGAGCAAAGGACAATCGATAATTATGCCTATGGTTATGTGAAAGACGCAAAACGCGGCTATGTAATGGCTGACAGTTCCGCAGTAGAAAAAACAACAGTTTATTCCTTAGACGGCATTTTTGGCGACGGCATTACCAACTCCAGTACAACCGACCTGCTCAAATGGGATCAGGCGCTGTATAGGGAAAAACTGGTTTCAAAGCAAATGATGGCGGAAGCATTTACGCCCGGCCGACTTAACAACGGAAAACCGACCGAATATGGATTTGGGTGGCTGCTGAAACAAACAGAACCTTTCGGCGAGATTCAGTATCACTCCGGCGGCTGGCCGGGTTATGTGACTTATATTGAGCGCCACCCGCGGCAGAACAAAACGATTATCATACTCGCCAATGCAGGATCTGCGAACGGCAAAATTGCCACTGTACGCAATATTCTCTACGACCTCAAAGTTAAACCCAGGATAAAAATCACGCCCGAGGAAAAGATTTTACAGCAGTATGTGGGAAGTTATCAGTTCAGCAAGAACAATATTCTAAAAATAACAGTTGAAGAAGGTAAGCTTATGGGTCAGGTCAACGACCACACCCCACATGAACTGCATGCTGAAGCAGAAGATCTTTTTTTCAGGGCAGACCGGGATTTCAGCATCAGATTCGTTAAAGACACTGCCGGTAAGGTTACCAAACTGCAGATCATTCAGGAAGGACCCACGGTCGAAGCAGAGAAAATGTGATTTGGGGTAGATCATCTTTAGTGTTTTGAAGTTTATTAAATTCGACAGTCTTATAAGAGGATAATCATATTACTTCCCCAAACTTCTTCTTCCGCCACAATAAAAAAAGAGAACCACTGCTGTGATTCTCTTTGCTTAGTAGCGGGGACACGACTCGAACGTGCGACCTCCGGGTTATGAGCCCGACGAGCTACCTACTGCTCTACCCCGCGTTATTGTGGTGCAAATATACAACATTTTT
>JAHRWY010000061.1:0-4644 GCA_019104935.1 Kaistella sp. | reverse complement strand
CCCTTTTCTCAGATAAATAAAGATTGAATTATCACCATCATTGGCTTCAACCCATTCGAAACCTTCGGGTTTAAACTGGTTTTCGTACAGTGAAGTTTCGGCGGTATAAATGGCATTCAGATCTTTTACATAATTCTGCATGCCTTGGTGAACAGGATATTGCAGCAAATGCCAGTCGAGACTTTGGGTATAATTCCATTCCGCCGTTTGGGCAAATTCATTACCCATAAAGAGAAGTTTGGCTCCCGGATGGGTGTACATATAAGTGTACAACGCCCGCAGGTTCGCAAATTTCTGCCATTCGTCTCCAGGCATTTTGTAAATCAAACTCGATTTACCGTGTACGACCTCGTCGTGGGAAAGCGGCATCATATAATTTTCATTATACATGTACATCGATGCGAAAGTAAGCTTGTTATGCTGGTATTTTCTGTTGATAGGGTCTTCTTTGAAGTATTTTAAAGTATCATGCATCCAGCCCATCATCCATTTCATTCCGAAACCGATTCCGCCATCATGCACGGGTTTTGTAAGCATCGGAAAATCTGAACTTTCTTCCGCAATCGTCATGATATCGGGAAACTCTTTGTAAACTGCAGTGTTGAATTCCTGCAAAAACTGCTTCGCTTCGAGATTTACGTTTCCGCCTTCTTCATTCGGCTCCCATTCGCCTTCGTTTCTGGCATAATCCAGATGAAGCATCGAAGTTACTGCATCTACGCGAAGCCCGTCGGCATGATACCTGTCGAGCCAGAACATCGCGTTGGAAATAAGGAAAGATTTCACTTCAGGTCTGCCGTAATTAAAGAGATGCGATTTCCATTCGGGATGGAACCCTTTTCGTGGATCTTCGTGTTCGTAAAGGTAAGTACCGTCGAAAAAATGCAGACCGTTAGCATCGCCCGGGAAATGTGACGGAACCCAGTCGAGGATAACCCCAATTGAGTTTTTGTGGAGTTCGTCAATTAAAAACATAAGATCCTGTGGTGAACCAAAACGTGAAGTGGCCGCGAAAAAACCGGTCACCTGATAGCCCCAACTTGGATCGTAAGGATATTCCATCACCGACATAAATTCCACATGAGTGAAATTCATTTCCTTTAAATAAGGCACCAGCCGGTCTGCAATTTCACGGTAACTGAAAAACCTGTTGGGATCATCAACGCCACGCATCCAGGAGCCTAAATGCATTTCGTAAACCGAAACTGGTGCTTCAAGATTATTCTTTTTCCAGCGGTTTGCCATCCATTTTTTGTCATTCCATTCGTACCATGTTGTTGAAATGACGGAACTGGCCTGAACATTCTGCTCCCAGCTCAGTGCAAACGGGTCACCTTTTTCCAGAAGAACTCCCGTGTTTGAACGGATGGCGTACTTATAGAGATTTCCCCAGTTGAGACCGGGAATAAAGCCTTCCCAAATACCGGATTCATCCCATCTTGGGAACAGTTTGTGTGTTTCTGAATGCCAATTATTAAAGTTTCCTATTACAGAAACTTCTTTCGCAAACGGTGCCCAGACTGCAAAATAAACGCCGCGTTTTCCGTTAACTTCTACACTGTGGGAGCCGAATTTATCGTAAAGTCTGTAATGCTTGCCTTCTCGAAAAAGATAAATGTCGTGATCTGTAAACAACGAATGAGGAACAACTTTTTCCATGGTTTCAGGGATTTCAGTTTTTTGAATGGTAAGTATAAAACAACTTTACTTTAATCCATCAAATATATCCAAATTTACGGTAAAAAGCTGGGAAAAATCTGTTAAAACTGATTTAAACGCTAAGAATTTTCACTAAAATACATGAAAATTTGAACTGAACCTTATTACCGTCACTCAATTTCGAAATCCCAGAACACTGTAACGCAACTGTATAAAAGTGAAATTTACGCTTCGTTCGCTTTCGGTACTTTCACGGCAAGTTCGTAAACATTGCCACGCATCAGGAATTTAATTCTTTCTCTAGTAGTTACCGTGTTCACTTCGCCGTCTTTCAGCACAATAATCCGGTCTCCGGTTGCGATATTCTGATCTGAAAGCCAGTCTTCCGGAGCTACATCATTTTCGAGTTTTTTCATTTCTTCCAGAATTTCCTCCGCCATTTCCTGGAAACCTTCCTCGTAGGAATACAGTACTTTATATTCCGGATCCAAACCTACTTTAAAGGTTTTCTTTTCAGCGATAAGGTTGGCTTCCGAATTCGGCATCGGATTATCTGAACCATCGGTAAAACCTACTTCAATAAGTTTGCCGTTGTGTTTCGCAGCATAATCCAGAATATCCTGATACGTTTCGAAATTGGTTACAACGGTATATTCATCATATTCGTAGCGCTGTAGTCTTTCATTCTTGTCCATAATTATTTAATTTTTAATGTTAGTGATCTTTTTTATCAGTTATTTCTTCCTTTACCTCGTGCCACTCGTTGTCTTTAAGTTTGGCTTCTATTTTTTCGACTTTAAGACTTTGCCTTAAATAGGCGAAGAGACTCATATAGACATTGGCGATAAAAACGACTGCAAAAAATGAAATCAAATAGCCCCGCCAGTCATCAAAAAGAAGTTTGTAGCTTGTGATAATTATAAAAAATGCGGTTACATAGTGACTGAAACAGTATTCGCATGTAAAGAGATAGAAGAATTTTCGCTGATAGAGCTTTTTGCATTCCTTAGATTTCCTGACACAGTACTCTCTGGGCTCTCTGAAAATCTCTTCATGCGTTACCGTCCACGCAATACATGCTACCGGAACGGCGAAAATAAAAAACCATAAAAGCTGTTCGTAAAGAAAGTTCATGCTGAAATTTTCTTCTAAACTTCAAAAGTAATGCCACACAACTTATGGTGCTGAATTTGTATATTTGAGATGAAATATCCCAAATTTATGTCGAAAGAATGCTGTACTACAGGCGAACACACAAAACCAGTCTCTCCAGTTCCACAAAATAATCTTCAACATGATCATGAAGGTCACGATCATTCACATGATCATTCAGACCAAACGGTTTTTCAACTTTTTCTGCCTGCAGGAATTTCTTTCATCCTCCTTGCCGCAGGACTTCTACTCGATTATTGGTTGAAACCCGATTGGTTTACAGATTGGATTCGGCTGACACTTTATCTGCTGGCTTATATCCCTGTAGGATTTCCCGTGATTAAAGAAGCTTTCTCGAGCATTAAAAACGGTGATTTTTTCTCTGAATTCCTGCTTATGACTATTGCCACAGGGGGTGCCTTCGCCATTGGCGAATATCCCGAAGGCGTGGCCGTGATGCTTTTTTATTCTGTAGGTGAGGTTTTTCAGACGCTGGCCGTTCAAAAAGCCAAACTCAACATTAAGACTTTACTTGATCAGCGTCCGGACGAAGTAACCATACTGAAAAACAATATTCCTACAACAATTAAAGCAAAAGATGCATCCATAGGAGAAATCATACAACTGAAACCGGGTGAAAAACTGGCACTGGATGGTGAACTGCTCTCTGAAACAGCTTCATTCAACACCTCTGCATTAACAGGCGAAAGCAAACCCGACACCAAAAAAACAGGAGACAGCGTGTTGGCGGGAATGATCAACCTCAACACTTTGTCTTTGGTAAAAATCAATACCGCTTACGAAGATTCCAAGCTTTCGCGGATTCTCGAATTGGTACAAAACGCCAGTTCGCAGAAAGCAAAAAGCGAACTTTTCATCCGTAAGTTTGCGAAAATTTATACCCCTATCGTGGTGGCCCTTGCTATTGTAATTACTTTCCTGCCCTACTTTTTTGTCGAAGAATACGAGTTCCGAAACTGGCTCTACCGCGCACTTGTTTTTCTGGTAATTTCATGCCCTTGTGCTTTGGTAATCTCTATTCCGCTGGGTTATTTTGGTGGAATTGGTGCCGCAAGCCGCAATGGTATTCTTGTTAAAGGCAGCAACTTTCTTGATATTCTTGCCAGCGTAAAAAATGTGGTGATGGATAAAACCGGAACCATGACTGAAGGCGTTTTTAAAGTTCAGCAGGTTCATATTGAAAACGGATTCAACAAAGAAGAAATTCTAGTTTTGCTAAATATCCTCGAAAGTAAATCGACTCACCCGATTGCCGCTGCGGTTCATGAATATGCAGGCGAAATCAGCCATGATATTGTGATCAAAGATTTTGAAGAAATCGGAGGTCACGGATTGAAAGGTACGATCGATGGCAAAGAAGTGCTCGCAGGAAACTTCAAACTGATGGAAAAATTTGATATTCAACATCCTTTGAACCATAAGGAAGTTTCAGACACCTTGATTGCTGTCGCAGTGGACGGACAATTTGCAGGTTATGTCACCATATCAGATCAAATTAAAGAAGATTCAGCTTCTGCAGTTACCGCGCTCCAAAAAATGGGTATTAAAGTGACCATGCTGAGTGGCGACAAACAGGCGGTGGTAAAGGAAGTCGCTGATAAAATCGGTATAACCAACGCGTTTGGCGATTTACTGCCCGTTGACAAGGTGAACAAAGTAAAAGAAAATAAAGCACATAACGAGACTGTCGCTTTTATTGGCGACGGTGTAAATGATGCGCCGGTTGTGGCACTAAGCGATGTAGGCTTTGCCATGGGCGGCTTGGGCAGCGATGCCACGATTGAAACTGCCGATGTGGTAATCCAGGACGAC
>JAHRWY010000242.1:0-3825 GCA_019104935.1 Kaistella sp. | reverse complement strand
CAACGCTACAGATTTCTGGAAAAAATGGTTGAGTATTTCTTTTTCTACATGCTCAAAGCCTGAAAAAAAGTGATAGAAATCCTTTTCCTCGAAATTGTTTTCTTTGGCAAACAGGTAAACATTTTTCGGCCGGTCGCCATGATTTAGAAGATAGTCACTGTACTGCGTGAAGATAAAATCCCGTGTTAATGGTGTATGATTATTCATTTTGATTGATTTATTAAAAAATATAGTACAAAAATAAACTATTTATTAATATAAAAGTATATATTTGTACTATAAATTTTTAAAAAAGAATATTATGATACAGATTCAGGCACAATCTACCATTCCTACAGATTTTGGAAATTTTACAGTGTATGCTTTTTCGGAGCATGAAGAAGACTGGAGTCCGCATTTGGTATGGGTAGCAGAAAATACAGATTTTAATCGAACCGTAAACGTACGTTTTCATTCAGAATGTATTACGGGAGAAGTTTTTCATTCAAAGAAATGCGAATGTGGACAACAGTTAACCGAATCCATGAAATTTGTTTCAGAACATGGCGGAATGATCATTTATCTCCGTCAGGAAGGCAGAAATATCGGGATTATCAATAAACTTAAAGCGTATTCGCTGCAGGAGAAAGGCTATGATACCGTTGAAGCTAACCTGATGCTGGGATTGCCCGCTGACGGAAGAAATTTTGATGTAGCGATTGAAATACTGAAACTAATGAAGGTAAAAGAAATAAATTTACTTACCAATAATCCTGAAAAAATTAAATCCCTGCACAAAAGCGGCATTAAACTGAGTAACAGACTTCCCATGGAGATACAACCTAATGAAGTGAACCGAAGCTATCTCAGTAAAAAACGAAATTACTTTGGTCATCTGCTGGAAAAAGTTTAATTAATTCCCATAATGTTCAGTGCTTACTTCAATATTAAACGCAAGGGGAAAAGCAAAGTTTCAGAAATCAAAAAAAATAACTGCAGACCCAGCCTGCAGTTATTTTTTTCCCTCTATCGGTGATGTAGTTCATCGGATTTAGAAACCCTGAAGTCATCAGTTTGAACTGATTTTATTCATTTCCCTGCTGCTGTGAAGGTGTTCGTAGGCTTCATTGAGCAGGTTTTTGGACTCTATATTCTTTTCGTAAATCGGTAAATGAAAATGATTAAGTTTTTTCAAAAGCCTGATTAATTCCATCTTTTCGTTGGAGGTTAAGTTTCCCGATACAATATCTGTAGCCAGCCTGATTTTATCCATCTGCATTTCTAAGGCGCTGATGCCGCTTTGGGTAATGGAAATCACTTTCTGTCTTTTGTCTTTTAGCGAATCTTTTTGGGTTACCCAATTCTGTTCGATTAACCTGTTGATGATCTGCATCCCGACCGGTTTTTCATGTACATTTTTTTTGATTAAATCCATTTTCGACATTTCGCCAAACGCTTTCAGATTGATGAGATAGATGAAATCCTCCTGGGTAGAGAAACTCGAACCGAAAATAGCTGACTTTGAATAGCTTTTGGCGTAACGGTTCAGGTGAACAAGCAGCGTGTTAATCACACTTTCCGGGCTGCGTCCTTTTTCCTTTCCAATCCACCCGGGCACTTCTTCGTTCTTTGTCACGGTATTACTGGCAGCTAACCAATCCCTAAAAGCATGCATAGAAACGTCTTCATTATTGTCGTTTTCAGCTTCAAATTCTTCTACCAGATCTATAATATCCTTAATCAACTGATATTTCATTAGTTTAAATTTAGGAAACAAATGTACTAAATTTATTTAAAATTTACGTTTTCACAATAAAATTTAATATTAAAGGTTTAAAAATATACTAAAAAAATATAATTTCAATCATGTTCATCTACTTCAGTGCTTAAGATTTAAGTTGAAGAGAAATATGCGGCCCGTTATTTTCTTACGGTTGCTTCGGCCTGAAATAAGGAAAAAACTCAGCTAAGGTATTTTATCAAATAAAGTTTTACAAATACTATCTTTGCAGGAGATATTTACAGGCTTAGTGTATGCCAGAGAAATATTCCGATTAACGGTTTGATAAAATATGGAGAGTTGAATATTTGAAAGCGATCCATAAATTATCATATCCCAATTTATTAAAAAATCCAGAATTTAAATAGGATGAGCAAAGAGAATAAAATTTCAGGACTTTGTGAATTAGGCCTGTATATCAAGAATTTCACAGTAAAAAAAGAAGACGATTATAACGGCGATGATGAAAGATTTGCTGCTTTGTTACGAAAATCCGAAATCGAAAATCCATGGTTTACAGTTGAAAACCAAAAGTTTGCTTTGACCCAATGGGCAGATTTATTAAATGAGGAAAACCTGAACGAATGGCTTTCGCATTATAAAACTCCACTGGTTCCAAAAAGAGTTGGCTTAATTCTGGCCGGAAATATTCCCATGGTGGGTTTTCATGATGTGATTTCGGTGGTTTTAAGCAATCACATTCCGATTATTAAACTCTCATCTAAGGATAAGCGGATGCTGCCGTTTTTAATGGATAAATGGAATGAATTTTCAAACGGAAATGTGCCGTATGAAATGGTGGAAAGACTCGAGAATTTCGATGCTGTAATTGCCACAGGAAGCAACAATACCGCTCGATATCTGGAGTATTATTTTAAAGACAGCTTGAGTATCATCAGAAAGAACAGAACGTCGGTAGCAGTGCTGAAAGGTGATGAAACTGATGAGGAATTACAGCTTCTGGCAGAAGATATTTTCCGTTATTATGGCTTGGGATGCAGGAATGTTACGAGACTTTTTATTCCAGATGATTTCCTGATCGACAGGATTTTTGAAAATTTCCTGAATTTTAAAGAAATCATTAATCATAACAAATACGCCAATAATTACGAATATAACCGGGCGGTTTATCTGCTGAACCAGGAGAAATTCTGGGACAATAATTTTGTAATGCTGAAAGAGGATGAAGCACTGTTTTCGCCGCTTTCGGTCATTAATTTCTCCCGATATTCAACTCTTGACGAAGTTCGTGATTTTATTAAAGCCAACGAAGAAAATATTCAGGCTGTGGTGGCAAAACCGGAATTGGGATTCGAAAGTATTGGTTTGGGCGAAGCACAGAATCCAGGTCTGGATACCTATGCAGATCACGTGGATACAATGAAATTCCTGGAGGTTATTTAATTACCAGCTGAAATAGAATTTGATTGAAATAAAAATTTATAAGTAATTATAATATAGCATTATAAGTATCAAATACTCTTAATTGCTTTAATGATATTTTTTGTGATCTTGTTGTTAGAATCTGTTCTTCTTCGGGTTTAGAAAAGTTTCAAAAATCATAACATCCTGCCCGAATTTTGCCTCAATACGTTCGGTGATATTTTTAAATTCGATTTCAAGAAAATCCTGTCTTTTTTCCACGTCATCAAATAACAGCAGCAGATTGGTGTTTTTACCTTCGCTGATCATATCGCTTTCTACTTCAGAAAGTATATATTTTTCCACATCCATAAGGTTTTCAACCATGTTTTCAAGGTCGGTTTCAATGTACTCGTCCCATGATGCTACAAGATTTGCGGGCGTGTGAAAGGTTAGGCTCAGAATGCTCATTGCTTTGATGTTTTTTTATGTTTTTGTTGATAAATTTATAGCGCAAAAATCGCTAAATTTTTCGTAAATTAGCACGTTCTTAAAATTAGAAAGAAAAGAATGATCATGCATTAACATAAGTGCTTGATTTTCATTTTATTAAAAAATATTATGCATAAAGAAGGAGAAAGGTTAATTCCTATCAACATTGTTGATGAAATGAAATCCTCTTATATCGATTATTCGATGTCGGT
>JAHRWY010000214.1:0-10320 GCA_019104935.1 Kaistella sp. | reverse complement strand
TTTTCCATCATTTCGTCGCTTACTTCTTTTTCCGCAACTTCTTTTAAGGAATCAATCCAGGAATAGCCTACACCATCGGAAAACTGTTCTTTCTGTCTCCATGCGATGGATTCCGGCAACAGATCTTCAAAGGCTTTTCTTAGCACCCATTTTTCCATTTTTCCTTCTGCTTTGTTGATCATTTTGTCTTTCGGGTTTACCGTCATCGCCACATCTATAAATTCCTTATCCAGGAATGGAACTCTGCCTTCAATTCCCCAGCTCATCAGTGCTTTGTTGGCTCTCAGGCAGTCGTAAAGGTGAAGTTTTCCTAATTTTCTTACGGTTTCTTCATGAAATGAGTTCGCATCAGGCGCCTTGTGGAAATAGAGATATCCGCCAAAAAGTTCGTCACTTCCTTCACCGGAAAGCACCATTTTTATTCCCATTGATTTAATGACTCTTGCCAGTAAATACATCGGAGTAGATGCCCGAACGGTGGTAACATCATAAGTTTCCAGATGATAAATTACGTCGCGAACCGCATCCAAACCTTCCTGAACAGTGAAATGAACCTCGTGATGGATAGAACCGATATGATCTGCCGCTTTCTGTGCGGCCACCAAATCCGGCGAACCTTCTAAACCTACGGCAAAACTGTGTAGACGCGGATACCAGGCCTCCTGAGTATCGCCGCTTTCAATTCTGTTTCTTGCATATTTTGCGGTTACTGCTGCAATGATCGAAGAATCCAGACCGCCGGAAAGCAAAACTCCATAAGGCACATCACTCATCAACTGACGGTGAACAGCGGCTTCCAGGCTTTTCCTGATGGCAGAAATATCGGTTACGTTGTCTTTTACATTTTCGAAATCTTCCCAGTCGCGGTGATACCATTTCTGCATTTCGTAACCGTCTTTACTGTAAAGAAAATGTCCCGGCAGAAAAGTTTCGATGGTTTTACAAACACCTTCCAACGCTTTAAGTTCGGAGGCCACATAATAATTTCCGTTTTTGTCCCAACCCTGATAAAGCGGACATATTCCCATGTGGTCCCGGCCAATAAGATAGACCTCTTTTTCCATATCATACAAAGCGAATGCAAAAATCCCGTTGAGTTTTTCAAGAAAATCTTTGCCATATTTTCGGTATAAAGCGAGGATTACTTCACAGTCGGAATGGGTAAGAAATTCATACTCAGTAAATTCTGCACGAAGTTCCTGATGGTTGTAAATTTCGCCATTTACCGCCAAAACCACTTTTCCATCTTTGGTAAAAAGCGGCTGTTTCCCGGAAGTTGGATCTACGATTGCCAAGCGTTCATGAGAGAAGATTACTTTATCGTCCTGAAAAATCCCGCTCCAGTCCGGGCCGCGGTGACGGATTTTCTTGGACATTTCTAATATTTGAGGACGAAGAACTTCCGTTTTTTGTTTTGCATCAAAAAGGCATACAATTCCACACATAGATTTATAATTATAAGTAATTGTTAATAATTGATTAATTTTGTTCTGCAAACATAAAGTAAATGTTTATAAAACAAAATAATATTAAGTAAAATAAGAATATTTTACTAAAATTAGCTTTTAAAGCGGAAAAAATTAAGTTGAAAGGAGAAATTTAGACAACCTGGTGGAAAAAATTCAAAAAAAAAGCAGACAAATGTCTGCTGTTGGTATCGTTAATGACTTTTATTTAAGCATTCCGCTGAATCAGCGCCATGTAAAACCCGTCGAAACCTTCGCTCGGCATTACTTTTTCTTCTTTCAGTAAAGTAAAGCCTTCGTTGTTTTTTAAGAATGTTTCTACCTGCTCGTTATTTTCACTTGGCAGGATGGAGCATGTTGCATAGACCATTTTTCCACCTTTTTTCAGCATTTTGCTGTAATCCTGAAGGATTTGCTGTTGTTCCTGCTTGATTCGGTCAATAAAATCCTGGTCAATTTTCCATTTGGAATCTGGGTTTCTTTTTAAAACGCCCAATCCCGAGCACGGTGCGTCGATCAGCAGTCTGTCGGCTTTTTCGTGAAGTCTTTTGATGACTTTATTATCGTCGATATAACGGGCTTCTATATTGTGAGCACCTGCTCTTTTGGCACGGCGTTTCAGTTCGGCCAGTTTCCATTCATAAATATCCAGGGCGATAATCTGACCTTTATTTTTCATTAAAGCCGCCAGGTGAAGGGTTTTTCCACCGGCTCCGGCGCAGGCATCTACCACCCGCATCCCTTCCTGAACATCCAGAAGTTCACCTATCTTCTGGGAAGAAGCATCCTGAACTTCGAACAAACCATCCTTGAACGCTGAAGTTAGGAAAACGTTTTTCTTCTCTTCAAGCTGAACCGCATCCGGATAATTTTTGATCTGGAAGCTTTCTACATTTTCATCCCTGAGATCTGAAACCAGTTCTTTTGCCGTAGTTTTCAGGGTGTTGGCACGAAGAATTGTTGGTGCCTGTTCGTTCAGTGCATGCATTTCTCTTTCCCAGTTTTTGCCGAGTTCTTTTTCCATCGTTTCGGCAAGCCACTCGGGAATTGAATATTCAATTGCTTTGGTGGGAACTGTATTCTTCTTCAGTTTATTAAGAATGTCAGCATTTTTAATCCCGTCGAATTCCTCAAACTTTTTATAATGTGTTTTGGTCCAAAGGCAATAGGCGAGGATCAGTTTATAGATATTATTCGGTTTCACGCCTTCGCCCATATAATATTCGAGGCGTTTTTTCCAGCGGATGATGTCGTAGAAAATTTGTGAAACTACTTTGCGGTCTTCGCTGCCCCATTTTCTGTTGGCTTTCAGAAGCCGCTCTATCACTTTATCGGCATATTTTCGGTCTTCGAAAAAGGTTTCCTGTAAAGCGTCGTGAATTCCTATTAGTAAGTTTCTGTGTATCAGTTCCATGTATGGATATTTAAATGTTTGGTTTGCCTCGGATTTCCGGGACAAAATTTTTGCAAAAATACAGTTTTTAACCGAATAATAATGCCATTGATTTGGGCGCCAATTTCCGCCCTCCGTTCCCGCTTTTTTTCTTCCACTGCGTTCCATAAAAAAGAGCTCTGCTCAGGTCGGGGCGCAGCCGGGTTGTTGAGAATCAGGGATTTTTAATGACCGTAAAAAATCCGTACTTTTGTGTTTCAAAAAATTAAAACGATGAGCGATACCATAATTTGTCCGAAATGCCAGTCCGAATTCACTTACCAGCAGGATAATCTGCAGGTGTGTTCCCAATGTTTTCATGAGTGGGACCCAAATGAAGTAGCCAGTGGCGAAACCATTCTGGACATGAACGGCAACGAACTCCAAAACGGAGATTCTGTAATCGTGATGAAAGATCTTCCTGTAAAAGGAGCACCAAAACCTGTAAAGGCGGGAACAAAGGTTAAAAACATCCGCCTTCGCCCTGATTCTGATCATAATATCGACTGTAAAATCGACGGTTTTGGAGCAATGGCGCTGAAATCTGAATTTGTGAAAAAGGCATAAAAAAAAGGAAAGATTTGGACAGGGTTCTGTTTCAAAGACTTGGTTGTCCGAAATTAACGGACTAATTTCGTCTTAAAGGCAGAAAGAGAATTAACCAAAAATTTCCTTATTTGGGAAGAATAAAGTTAAGAAAATATTTTCAATTACCGTACCAGTTTTTAGAAACATGTTGATTTTTAGTCTATGAAATCAACTTTCACCGCACCGGAAATTTGAGTGTCGGTGTAAATAATCAATTCTTTTCCGCTCACCAAGGCTTTGTTCCAATAGTGGTTTCCGGCGAAACGGCTTTCGAGAATTTGGGCATCTTTCCCTGACTGTGATATTTTTATCTCATGAGGATACCAGAAATTTTTAAAAAGACCGAATGCTGATTTCTCTTCATCAGAGAAAACATTCACTTCCCCAAAAAGTTTAGCTACATAAGCATTGTAGGGATTTTTGTAAATATCTCTTGGGCTGTCGTTTTGTATCAGCCTGCCGCTCTGCAGCACGATAATCTGATCAAGCCACGGCATTACTTCCTGGATTTCGTGGGTAGAAATAATGAGGGAAACATTTTTCTCCTTCACATAATTAAAAAGTTTCTCCCGAAGCTCAATTTTTCTGGAATAATCAAGATTGCTGAAAGGTTCATCAAGCAAAAGCAGTTTCGGCATTACGGAAAGCGCCCGTGCAATCGCAACACGTTGCTGTTGACCACCACTCAGATATTTTGGGAGGATATTCGCGTATTCTTCAAGGCCTACAACTTTCAGCAGTTCCAGAACTTGTTGTTTTTTTTCCTGAAGATTAATATTTGAAATAAACTTGCCTACGTTATCGGAAACCGTAGCATAAGGCATCAGATCATAGTTTTGTGCCACGAGTTTCATCTCACTTTCTCCGGGAACGATATTTTTCTTCGGACCGTAAATCGGTTTTCCGTCAAAAATAATTTCCCCCGTTTCCCAGTCGAGCAAGCCATAAATTAAGTTGAGTAATGTGGATTTTCCACAGCCGCTTTCGCCGGCCAGCGCTATAATCCGGCCTCTTTCAATCTTTAAATTAAGATTTCGGAACAGCTCTTTTTCAGGGGAATAAGAAAAAAACAAATGATTGATTTCTAACAGCATATTTGCAAAATTAATAATTTTCATCTTACTGTGAATTATTTTTATTATTTTAGCAGGAGCAATTAAAAAAAGAAGGAATTTGATGAAAAATATGTTTAAAATTTCTGTGTTTTCAGCATTTATTTTAGCGACAGCAGTTGTTTCATGTGGAAAAGACAAACCGCTGAACAGTGTAAACAATGAGGTTACAACAACAAACGAAGGAACTTTATTTCAGGTTGATACCTTAAACAGTAAAATTGAATGGAAAGGTTTCAAAGTCCTCAAATCCGATAACACCAGCCATTTCGGCACAATAAACTTCGAAAGCGGTGATGTTACGGTAAAAGACGGTAAACTGGAAAGCGGGAAATTTGTTGCAGATATGAATTCTTTAACCTCAGTTGACTTGAAAGATGATGCCGAGCAGCTGAATAAATTAAACGGGCATTTGAAAAGTGGTGATTTCTTCGAAGTAGAAAAATTCCCGACGGCTTCTTATGAAATTACAAAAGTTTCTGAAAATGCTAACGGCGACTACAATACTTTACTCGATGGCAACTTAACCATTAAAGGAATTACAAAACCGGTTCAGTTCAATGCGAATGTTACCTTAAATAATGGAGAGGTGAGTATTGCTACAGAACCTAAAGATATCAACAGAGAGGATTTCGGAGTGAAATTCCAGATGCCTCTTGCAAACGGTGTGATCAAAAACGAAGTAAATCTTCAGATTTTGATTAAAGCCCTGGAAAAGAAATAATTTTTTTTATTTAAGTGTGATAAGTGATGTGAATCCGTCTCATTGTTAATGAGGCGGATTTTTTTAATGCCGATAATTACGCCCTGTTTTTCCCTCAAAATTTATTAAATTTGCAGACTTACGGAAGGCTTTAAACCAAGCACTTTCTGCATAAATTCAAAACATATGACTTCACAAGAGATACGCAAGCAGTTTTTAGATTATTTTAAAGAAAAAGGTCACCTTATCGTTCCTTCCGCACCTATTGTGCTGAAAGATGATCCAACGCTCATGTTCTCGAACTCGGGAATGACGCAGTTTAAGGATTATTTTCTGGGTTATAAAGAGCCCAAAGCCCCGAGAATTGCAGATACGCAAAAGTGTTTGCGGGTTTCCGGGAAACACAACGATTTGGATGATGTTGGTCGCGATACTTATCATCACACCATGTTTGAAATGCTGGGGAACTGGTCTTTCGGCGATTACTTCAAGAAAGAAGCCATCGGTTTTGCCTGGGAACTTTTAACGGAAGTTTATAAAATTCCGAAAGAGAATTTATATGTAACCATTTTCGAAGGTGATGCTTCCGAAAATCTTGCGCGCGACCAGGATGCCTATGATTACTGGAAATTGCATATCGATGAAAGCAGAATCATCAACGGAAATAAAAAAGACAATTTCTGGGAAATGGGAGAAAGCGGACCTTGCGGACCCTGTTCGGAAATCCATGTCGATTTAAGGTCTGAAGAAGAAAAGGCGAAAGTTCCGGGAATTGAATTAATCAATAATGATCATCCGCAGGTCGTGGAAATCTGGAACAACGTTTTCATGGAGTTCAATAGAAAAGCCGACGGAAGTTTAGAAAAACTGCCCGCTCAACACGTTGATACCGGAATGGGCTTCGAGCGCCTGTGTATGGCTTTGCAAGGCAAAAAATCCAATTACGATACCGATGTTTTCACACCTTTAATTGCTAAAGTAGAAGAGCTTTCAGGGAAAAAATACACCGGAATTTTAGAAGATGAAAAAGACATCGCGATTCGTGTTGTCGTGGATCATATTCGTGCTGTAGCATTTGCAATTGCCGATGGACAGCTTCCTTCGAACGGTGGAGCAGGGTATGTGATCAGAAGAATTTTAAGAAGAGCAATTTCATATTCTTACCGATTTTTAGGAATGAAAGAACCTTTCCTTTTTGAATTGGTTGCTGTTTTGAAAAGTGAAATGGGGGAATTTTTCCCGGAACTTGTAAAACAGCAGAAACTGGTTACAGAAGTGATTAAAGAAGAAGAAACTTCTTTCCTGAAAACCATTGAACATGGTTTAAAAAGAATCGATTTAATTATTAATGAAACCCTTTCCAAAAACGAAAAAACACTTCCCGGTGCTGAGGTTTTTGAACTTTATGACACTTACGGATTCCCGGCAGATCTGTCCAGAATTATCGCGGAAGAAAAGAATTTAACCGTTGATGAAAAAGGTTTTGATGAAGAAATGGAAAAGCAGAAACAGCGCTCCAAAAAATCATCAGCGCAGAAAGTTCACGATTGGGTGATATTGGAAGAAAAGCAGGAAGCTTTCGTTGGATACGACCAAACTGAAATTGAAAGCTATATCACGCGTTACCGGAAAATAGAAAATAAAGACGGAGAATTTTACCAGATCGTTTTATCAAAATCGCCGTTCTATCCTGAAGGTGGCGGACAAGTTGGTGACAAGGGAATTCTGATTCCAAGTTATACTGAAGGTTTCGACATTTCGAATCCGAGCGTTTTCGGAATTACCGATTGTGCGGATATTGTGGAAGTTTTGGAGACGAAAAAAGAAAATAACCTTATCGTTTCTTTAATTAAAGATCTGCCGAAAGATGCCGGCGCGGTTTTCTACGCAAAAGTAAATACCACCGACCGCAAAAATACTCAGGCCAACCACTCGGTGACGCATTTGCTGCACGAAGCTTTAAGAGAAGTTTTGGGAACACACGTGGAACAGAAAGGATCTTTTGTGGGTCCGGATTATCTGCGTTTTGATTTCTCTCACTTTTCAAAAATGACTGAGGAGGAACTGAAAATTGTTGAAGATAAAGTAAATGCCAAAATAAAGGAAAATATCGCGTTGCAGGAATTCCGGGAAATTCCGATTGCGGAAGCGATGGAAAAAGGAGCAATGGCACTTTTCGGCGAGAAATATGGTGATAAAGTAAGAATGATCCAGTTCGGAAGTTCCCGTGAACTTTGTGGCGGAACTCACGTAAAAAATACCGGTGAAATCGGGTATTTTAAGATTCAGAACGAAAGTTCTACCGCTGCGGGAATTCGTAGAATTGAAGCGATTTCAGGAGATAAATCTGCGGAAT
The DNA here is from genome assembly GCA_019104935.1 of Kaistella sp. Taxonomy (GTDB): domain Bacteria; phylum Bacteroidota; class Bacteroidia; order Flavobacteriales; family Weeksellaceae; genus Kaistella. Next base: position 2,663 of record JAHRWY010000214.1, on the reverse strand, counting down.
ACTTCAAGAATATGGAAGTTCAGGTTAAAGAAATTTCTGCTTTATTAAAATCCAGGGATTTAGCGAAATCTGTAGAGAAATTACTGGAAGAAAATTCGGCTCTGAAATCAGAAGTTGAATCCTTGAAAAAAGAGAAAGCAAAAGGCGAAACCGCGAACTGGAAAAATGATTTCACTGAGAAAGGAGACAAAAAACTGTTGGTTAAAAAAGTTTCAATGGATGCCGGAAGTGTGAAAGATATCGTTTTTCAACTCAAAAAAGAGGTTGAAAACTCTGTGATCATCATTATTTCAGACGCTGATCAGAAACCAATGATTACGGTTGGAGTTTCTCAGGACCTGGAATCTACATATCACGCAGGAAACATTGTGAAAGAACTGGCTAAAGAAATCCAGGGCGGTGGCGGCGGAAATCCCGGGTTTGCTACAGCGGGTGGAAAAAATCTTGCCGGGATTGATGCAGCTTTAGCAAAAGCGCTTGAACTCTAAATCTAAAGTCGAAAAATTAACTAAAGTAAAAGAGTTTCGGGAATACCGAAACTCTTTTTTTATGGGACATCAATTCCAAAATTAATTGTAGAAATTTCAGTCAGGAACTTCTGTTAATTCTAGTTGCGGATTGAGTTTCCTTATTTTTTCTTCCGTTTTCCTTATTTTTTTCTCAAGATTTTCGATGTTTCTTTTGCTTCGCGCGAGTCTTTTATTTGCAGTTTCGGCTTTTTTCATTTTTCTTGCTGCTGATCTTGCTCCTCTTTCATTTTTACCGAAATTTGTTGTGCTTTTGAAATTGTCGCCGGCTTTATCAGCATCGCGGGTCGCTTTTTTAGCATCTTCATATTCCCCGGCATAATTTTTTCTGGCTTTTTCGAGTCCTTTTTTGTCTTCGGCTAGTTTCATGCTTAATTTCAGAACTTCTTTTTCAGACTTTGAAACATTAACACTGTCGGCAACAGATTGGGCATTTAATGTACCACAGCTTAAAATACCAACGAAGATTAGGGCGATATACAGCGTTTTTTTCATAATGATTTTTAAAACTTTATAAATACAAATGTAGCCGATTTATTTTGTATTTAAACTCAGTTTTACATAATAAAATCCCGAAAAACGAATTTTCCGGGATCTTAATATAAGTGAAATTGATGATGTTTATTTGTTTCCTCCTCCTCTGGCTACCAATGCGATGATTACGATAAGAACCAATGCACCGATTACCCAAACTAATGGATTGCTCATCCAGTCGCCACTCATGCTGTCTCCGCCTTTATCCAGGTCTACATCGACGTTTAAATCTGATGCTTTTTCCTGAGCTTTTACTATAATTGTTGCAAAGTTTGCTGCAACTGCCAATGCGAAAATCTGAATCTTTGTAAGTAGGTTAGAACGTGTCATAATTTAATTTTTTAATGTTATACTTTCTGAGTATTCTAAAAGTGTACCAAAAATAAATTACGTTCAAAAAAATTCTGGGATCATAAAATGCATTCCATTAAATAATCATCCATTACAAATCCGTTTCCGATATCAAAAACGCCTTCTTCATAAATGTTGAAACCTTGTGATTCGTAAACAGATTTCGCGCTGTTTTCTTTGTTTACATTCAAAATAATGCGGGAATCTCCTTTTTCGGAGGTTTGTTTTTTAAGAAAATTCAACGCGGTTTTTCCACAGCCTTTTCCTTTTGCCTCTTCAATCAGATAAATCCTGTGAAGTTTGGTGGTTTTGGGCTCATAATGATGTTCGTAACCTATAAAACCAACGGCTTTATTATCATTGAAAATTAAATAATAATGATAATCTGGATTTTGTAAATTTGCTGAAATTTCCATCGCCGAATACATTTGTGAGAGCATATAATCAATCTGCTCCTGGGTAAGAATTTCGGAATAAGCCGACTTCCAGGATTTTTCGGCAAGGTTGCGGATCAGCGGGATGTCTTTTTCTGTTGCTTTTACTAAAGAAGTCATTGATTTTAACTTTTTAACTCAGTTCGAAAAGGGTGATTTCGGGTTCAATTCCAACTCTTCCAGGGAACGCAATTACTCCGAAACCACGGTTAACGTAGAGGTATTTCCCCTGGCTTTCATATAAATCTGCCCATTTTTTATACCGATACTGAACCGGCGACCAACGAACATTTTTCAAATCGATCCCGAACTGCATCCCGTGTGTATGTCCGGAAAGCGTGAGCTGAATATTTGCCGGATGATGTTTTACGATTTCATCAAAATGGGTAGGATCGTGACTCATTAAGATTTTGGCAGCATCTGCCGGCACCCCATACGCAGCTTTATTCAGGTCGCCATATTGTGGGAAGGGCTTCAGTCCCCAATTTTCAACGCCCAGAATATAAAGTTTTTCTCCATTTTTCTGGATAAAACGGTGTTCATTACGGAGCACCTCAAATCCGGCTTCTTTCTGAAGTTGAATTAAATTCGGGACGTTCTGTGCTTTTTCACCTTTGGATTTCCATTCGGCGTAATCTCCGTAATCATGGTTTCCGAGGACTGAAAATTTCCCGTCTTTTGCCTTAATTCCGGCAAACATAGGAACAAAGGGTATGAATTCACTGGCAAAATTATTCACAATATCGCCAGTACACAGAACCAAATCTGCATTCTGTTCATTGATTAAATCAACTGCTTTCTGTAATTTTTCGGGATT
>JAHRWY010000212.1:0-9326 GCA_019104935.1 Kaistella sp. | reverse complement strand
AACAATCTCCAGTGTTGTTGCCGGTTGGGTAGTATTTATCCCAACCTGTGCATGTATAACCGCCGTCATCAGGAGGCAGGTTCCAAAAAATAGTATTCTTTTCATGACATATGTTATTTATACTATAAATTTACGGCTATTGCTATTGATTGCCAATGGATTAAAGGTAATGTTAACAAATGCTGACTCATATCATTTTTTGTAAAAAAATGCTTATTAATTAAACTTATTATTAAAATATTTCTTAAATTATAAGAATCGAGAAAATTTATTAAACTTTACCGACTAGAAGATATTTGAGAAATAATTTGGTTCCTCAAGGTTCTGTTTTAAATTTTCATGAAGATTGTCGGGACATTTCGGTTTCAGGATAGTTTGATGTATTTTTGCGGCCACTATATTTAAAAGCAACTATGGAGTTTATACAAACTGTTCTCGATTTCTTCTTAAACCTCGATCAGCACCTTTTTACGATGATTGTTGATTATGGAGTGTGGATTTACCTGATTCTCTTTCTCATAATTTTTGTGGAGACCGGCTTGGTCGTCATGCCTTTTCTGCCTGGTGATTCCCTGCTTTTTGCAGCCGGAACATTCTGCGCAGGAGTAATCGGTGCGTCAGGAGAAGCCGCCCACCTTAATCTTTGGCTCGTATTAGGACTCCTCACGGTAGCTGCAATTCTGGGTGATACACTCAATTATACTTTGGGGAAAAATATCGGATTAAAAATATTGAACTGGAAGATCGGGGAAAAACAACTTGTGAATCCCAAATACATCGCCCAGACTCAGGAATTTTATCAGAAAAACGGTCCCAAAACCATTATTATCGCAAGGTTTGTCCCTATTGTAAGAACCTTTGCACCGTTCGTAGCAGGAATCGGAACCATGAATTACAACACTTTTATCAAATACAATATCATTGGTGCTGTGGTTTGGGTTTTCAGTTTAACCCTTCTGGGATATTTCTTCGGAAACATGCCAATTGTTCAGGAAAACTTCGAAACGGTAATCTTCGGCATCATCGGAATTTCTATTCTGCCAATGGTTTGGGAATTCATCAGTGCTAAATTTTTGAAGAAAAAAGCTTAGCAATCTTTAAGAAAAAACACCATATAAAAAAGCCTTCCTGAAAAAAGAAGGCTTTTTCTGTGCCCGGAACAGGACTCGAACCTGCAAGCTTGTGGGCACCCGCACCTGAAACGAGCGTGTCTACCAATTTCACCATCCGGGCAGTGAGGTGCAAATATACAAATTCAGGTTTTATATCCTATAAGTCTGTAGTTATTTTTTTTAATTGAACTCCAGCGTAAAATAGAACGGCCATTCATTATTTTAATGCCGGGAATCAATTTAAAATAATGAAGATAGATGAGCTTAATTGGAAGCAGAAGCACAAATCCTTAAATTTGTGGCGCATTAAAAATAGTAATATGAATTTAAAAGGAAAAAACGCCATCGTAACCGGTGGAGGCAGAGGTCTTGGTAAAGCGGTCGCTGTCGCTTTGGCAAAAGAAGGAGTACATATTGGCCTGACAGGGAGAAATGAAGAACATCTTAAAAATACCGCTGAAGAATTAAAAGCCCTCGGCGTGAAGGCTTCATATTCCGTTTTCAGTATTGATGATGAAACGGCAGTACAGGCGGGAATCGCGACTTTAGCTAATGAGCTTGGCGGAATCGATATCCTGATCAACAACGCTGGAATCGGTGATTTCGGATCGATTGCTGACATGCCCTCCGAAACCTGGGAACAGGTCATCAAAACCAATCTTTTCGGGGTTTATTATGCAGCAAAAGCGGTACATCCGTTCCTGAAGGAGCGGGGGATGGGCGATATTGTAAACGTTGCATCCACCGCAGGTCTGAAAGGCGGACCGAATATGTCGGCGTATGCTGCATCGAAAGCGGCTGTAGTTTCCCTTTCGCAGTCGATGATGGCAGAGTGGAGAAAAGAAAACATCCGTGTGATTACCTTAACCCCAAGTACGATTGCCTCGGATATGTCCATACAGGGCGGGCTGACCGACGGAAATCCGGATAAAGTTCTGCAACCTGAAGATTTCGCAGAATGGGTTCGCGATATTCTGAAAATGAACAGAAGAGCCATGATTGCCAATGCGTCGATCTTCTCCACCAATCCTTAATGGGAAAATGTTTTAACCCAATTGTTAAACCGTGCTGCAGCAAAACGCCAGCGCGGTTTTTTTTTGGGTTGTTAATTTTTTTTTATGGATCACATTCGTAAGGTCATGATAAAAACTTCCGTAATCGATATACTTTTTCGTCTGGACACCAGTCATCTACCGTGTTTTTCAGATTGTATAAAAGTTGATGAAGAAGCGCAGTTTTTATCTTAAAGAGGATGTTAAACAATGTTAAACCGCCTGTAGCTGGCATTGATATTGAATTTAATCAAAAACCTTAAACAAAATATTAACTAAAATTTATTATTATGGAAAATTCACAGTACAAACCAGAATTCAGGAATGATTATGTTTCAAGAGTGTTTAGAACAAGAGAAGAAGCCGACAGGGCTTACGAAGATCTTCATGGAAGAGGATACACTAAAGATGATGTAAACGTAATGATGTCTGACAGTACCCGCGACCGTTATTTCACCAACTCAGATACGCATACAGATCTGGATGATAAAGTGGCCGAAAACGCCGGAAAAGGTTCGTTAATCGGAGGCGGAATTGGAGCCGTTGTAGGCGCAGTAGCCGCGATTGGATCTAATGTGCTGCTTCCCGGATTGGGACTGGTAATTGCAGGGCCTTTGGCAGCCGGATTGGCTGGTGCAGGAGCAGGTGCAGCAACCGGAGGTTTAGTAGGCGCTTTAACCGGAACAGGAGTTCCTGAAGATGAAGCGAAAATATACGAAAACGAGATTAAAGATGGCGGAATCTACATGGGTTATAAACCAAAAAATGAAGAAGACGCGCGTTACACTTACGAAAGATGGTATAACGACGATACCGAATCTAGACTTTAATATTTACAGACGAAAAAACAAAGAAGCACATTGCCGGGCAGTGTGCTTCTTTTTTATTTTAAAAACGGAAGATTAATGTCCTGAGTTTCCGTCGATGCCATGTGCATGTCCGTGTGCCAGTTCTTCTTCGGTTGCCGGGCGGGTTGCCACCACTTCGATATCAAAGTGAAGGGTTTTCCCGGCCATTGGATGATTAAGGTCTACTGTTACTGCTTCAGGAGAAACTTCCAGAACCACAGCATTGACGTGGTTTCCTTCAGGATCCTGTAATGGGAGGATCGCACCCACCGGCGGCATTCCAGACTGTTCGAACATTTCTACAGGCAACTGCACCGTAGCGTCTTCCTGTTTTTCACCGTACCCTTCTTCTGCAGTGATGGTGAAAGATTTCTGTTCTCCGGCAGCCATTCCGTGAAGTTCTTCTTCAAATTTCGGAAGCATCATGCCCACTCCGTAAAGGAAAGTGAACGGGTTATCGGCATCTGTTTTTTCAATAAAAGATTTTTCCCCGTTTTCTTCCAGGGCGTTTAGCGTGTAATGAACAGCTACTACGTGGTGTTTTTCTATAGTCATTATAATTGAATTGTGAGGAATTTCAACTTCCTCTAATTAAAGTATTTTTGAGGCTGGCAGCAAAGGTAAGATTTTGAAAGAGAAAGCATTGGATAATGGCTGATTATTTAATGAATTATTCCGCTGCAAGTTCGGCTTCGCCCTGGTCAGAAATCCGGATAATGCCCTCTTTTAACAGATCCGGATTGTCGGTAAATCCCTTGAGTTTTGAAGATTTTCCTTCAAGGATAACATCATGAATCTGCTTTTCACTCAGTTTTTTTCCGAACAGCACAAATGGCAGCTTGAACCCGCAGTCCCTGTAACTGGAGCAGCCTACCGCCGTTTTTCCTTTCATAAGTTTGTTTGCTTTACATTTCGGGCAGGTTTCATCTTCCCAGGAAATTACGTTTGTTTTTCTGGGTGCTTTTTCTTTAGGTTGAACTTCGTCATTGAAAGAAATTATCTTGGGTTTTTCACTAATTACTTTTCTGGTAAGTTCCGTAACCATGGTGATTAATTCGTCTTTAAACTGATTGGCTTCATATTCGCCGCGTTCAATTTTTCTCAGCTTAAATTCCCATTCTCCCGTAAGTTCAGGACTTTTCAGGAGTTCATCTTCAATCGTGTCGATCAGTTCTACACCGGTGTTTGTCGCGAGGATATTTTTCTTTTTCCTTTCAATATATTTGCGTTTGAAGAGCGTTTCGATAATATTCGCACGGGTAGAAGGCCGCCCGATACCGTTGTTTTTCATCATTTCCCGCAGCTCTTCATCATCAACCTGTTTTCCGGCAGTTTCCATCGCACGCAGCAGGGTTGCTTCGGTGTAAGGCTTGGGCGGACTGGTTTTTCCCTGATGAATTAGGGGTTTATGAGGTCCTTTTTCGCCAACTTTAAATTCCGGAATCGTCTGTTCTTCGTCTTTGTCTTTTTTCTCGGTTTCGTCTTTTTTCTCGAAAGCATATACTTCGCGCCAGCCGGGTTCCAGAATCTGTTTTCCTGACGCTTTGAAGGGAATGGTACCTACCTGACCTTCAACCAATGTATTTGAAATCTTACATTCCGGATAAAACACAGCGATGAAACGCTTGGCAACCAGATCATAAATCAGTTTTTCCTCTTTCGATAAACTTGAAGAAGGCGGAATTTCAGTCGGGATAATGGCGTGGTGGTCCGTTACCTTTGAATCATCGAAAACCGCTTTCGATTTTGGAATCGGTTTTGTGAGCAGCGGTGCGGTAAACTGGGCATAAAAATTCATCGAACGCAGGATTCCCTCAATTTTCGGATGAAGATTTTCAGACAGGTAAGTGGTATCGACACGCGGATAAGTTGTGTGTTTCTTTTCGTAAAGACTTTGGATGTATTTCAGCGTATTTTCTGCTGAATAGCCAAATTTTCGGTTGGCTTCAACCTGCAGCGCCGTTAAATCAAAAAGTCTTGGATTTTTTTCTTTTCCTTCTTTAATTTCAAAAGCGATGATTACGAATTCATGCTGTTTAAGATATTCCAGGCCTTTTTCTGCTTTTTCTTTCGTCTTCAGCCGGTCAATTGCCGCTGCGAAAAGTACATCGCGGTATTTGGTTTTCAGTTCCCAGTATTCTTCGGTTGTAAAAGCGTTGATTTCTTTTTGCCGCTGCACAATCATCGCAAGGGTAGGAGTCTGCACGCGCCCAATAGAAAGAACGCCTTTGTTGCCGCCAAATTTGCGGGTGAAAAGCCTCGTTGCATTGATGCCCAGCAACCAGTCGCCAATCGCGCGGGCATTTCCGGCGAGGTAAAGATTCTGATAGTCCTCGGCAGGTTTCAGGTTGGCAAAACCTTCTTTTATGGCGTCTTCGGTAAGTGAGGAAATCCAGAGCCTTTTCATGGGTTTCCGGCATTTGGCTTTCTGTAGAACCCAACGCTGTATGAGTTCCCCTTCCTGACCGGCATCCCCGCAATTAATAACTTCTACGCAATCTTCAACTAATTTTTCAATGATTTTAAACTGCTTTTCAACGCCGGGATTCGGAATGAGTTTAATACCGAAATTCTGTGGAATCACAGGCAGAAAGATAAGGTCCCACGATTTGAAATGCGGGCTGTAATCCTGAGGTTCTTTGAGGGTGCAGAGGTGTCCGAAAGTCCAGGTTACCCAAAACCCATTACCTTCAAAATATCCCTGTTTAGGCATGTCGGCGCCCAATACTTTGGCAATATCTCTGGCAACACTTGGCTTTTCGGCAATACATAATTTCATAATTCAGCTTCATTTTGAGGACGGATGCAAATTTGCGCTTTTTTTCTGAATAAAGGATTTTAAAGATCGTTACGATCATTTAAAATTTAAACCTAAATACCGGATCCATTCATATGGCTGATGTTGTATTTTTTCTGAATATTTGAAATGATTCCCAAAGTGTCTGAAGTTTAGAAACCTTGCAATATTTTAATAAACAAAAAGTTACAATTCGGTTATCTTGAGGATTTAATGAAAGTGATCCAAAAAATAAACACTTAATTATCATCACCTGAGGATTAAAAAAAGCAGATTCCATTTAAAAATCTGCTTCATTTTTTGTTGGCTTATTAAAGTCTTACACTGCCAGATAACCGCCATCCACCGGATAATAACTTCCGGTAGCGAAAGAAGCCTGGTCGGAAGCTAAAAACAGACACATTGCTGCAATTTCTTCGGGGTTACCGAGTCTTCCGAATGCGTGTTTAGATTCCAGAAAGTTAATGGCATCTTTGCCCATGGTTTCTTCATTCACCATTCCGGTGTAGATGAAGCCCGGACCAATGGCGTTTACCCGGATGTTTTCGGTTCCGTATTCCCACGCCGCGCTTTTGGTAAGCCCTACCACGCCGTGTTTGGATGCTACATATCCTGCTGAAGTAGCAAAACCTGCCTGTCCGAGGATCGATGCAATATTAATTACGCTACCGCTGCCGGCTTTCTGCATGGCCGGAATCTGGTATTTCATGCCGTAAAAAACTCCAGAAAGATTCAGTGCGATGACTTTATCCCAGCCTTCTACCGACATTTCGCCTACTTTATTAATCTCGCCGCCAATTCCCGCATTGTTTACGGAAATATGAAGGGCTCCGAATTTTTCGACTGTTTCTTTTACCAGCTTTTCGTTATCTTCCGGACTTGCGGAGTTTGCTTTAACAAAAAGAGCTTCACCTCCGTTGCTTTTAATGAGTTCAACCACTTCATTTCCATGGTCTTCGTTAATGTCGCTTACGGTAACTTTCGCGCCTTCCTTTGCAAAAAGTAAAGCGGTGGCTTTACCAATTCCTGATCCTGCACCTGTAACGATGGCGACTTTGTTCTGTAACTGTCCCATATAATTTAATTTTTGATTTCACTCAAATTTACGGATTTAAAACCGGTTGTGAATTCATTTGATGTAATTTAACTTTCATTTAAGAAGCAAGTGAATGAATTGAAGAGTTCCCGATTTTATCAAAACATTTGGGTAAATTTGCAGCTTGAAAAAAAACTGATTTACAGATTTAATCAAATCCATTGGTTTTGGAAAATCTAACCGGTTTTGCAGTACTATTTAAAACTGAAAATTAAAATTTATGATAGAATTTATGCAGCAGCCTTGGCCCTGGTATGTCGCCGGACCATTGATCGGACTTACAGTTCCGGCGCTTCTGATCCTGGGGAACAAAAATTTCGGTATTTCTTCTTCGCTCCGGCATATCTGTGCATCCTGCCTGCCGGCAAATATTCCTTTTTTTAAGTACAACTGGAAAAAAGAGGTGTGGAATTTATTTTTTGTGTTCGGTATTTTCGTGGGAGGTATAATTACCGCACTTTTTTTTACCAATCCGAATCCGGTTGAAGTGCATCCAAATCTGGCTGCAGAATTAAGAGGTTACGGAATTACAGATTTCAGAAACCTTGTACCGGCGGAACTCATGAATTGGGAATCGCTATTTACGCTTCGCGGTCTTGTGATGATGGTGGGCGGTGGATTTCTTGTGGGTTTCGGCACACGCTATGCTGGCGGCTGCACGAGCGGACATTCCATTATGGGAATAGCTAACCTGCAACTCCCGAGTTTAATTGCCACCATCAGTTTTATGGTCGGCGGTTTCCTGATGGCCAATGTGTTACTTCCAATTATTCTTTCACTTTAAAATTAAACACATGCAAAACGATATCAATAAAAATGACGATTTGGAAAGGAGATCTCTGGACAGTATGTGTGTTAACGAAAGCATGCTGGAACACCGCTGGTATCATAATTTAAAGTATCTGCTTCTGGGAATTTTCTTCGGAATTGTTTTTACAAAGGCCGAAGTCATCAGTTGGTTCCGCATTCAGGAAATGTTCAGGCTGCAGTCCTTTCACATGTACGGCATCATTGGAAGTGCGATTTTGGTCGCCATGATTTCAATCTGGGTGATTAAAAAATTCAACATTAAAACAATTTACGGAGAAGAAATCGTTTTTCATAAAAAAGAGTTCAATAAAGGGCAGATTTATGGCGGGCTGATCTTTGGTTTTGGATGGGCGGTTACTGGCGCATGCCCGGGTCCGCTGTTTGCACAAATCGGTACCGGTGCTACAGTAATTGTTGTAACACTCCTCAGTGCCATTGCCGGAACCTGGGTTTACGGATATTTCAGAGAAAAATTACCTCATTAATTGAGGTAATTTGATTCCAAGATTATTTATTTTTCCAGATTATCGTACAGGTGATTTTCGGATAGATAAACGATGAGGCTGGCATCAACCTGATCTTTGTTCATCATGTAAAACTTTTGCGGATCGGTAAAATCTGCTCCTGTGCCGTTGTGTCCAAGGATAATGTTGCGCTGGAATTCGATTCCATTAATTTCGAATGTTACTTCACGTTTCATTACGCCGTTTTCTTCTTGAGACGGACCTAATTTTACGATGGTAATTTCGTTCTCCTGAAGTTCGATTTTCATAATAATATTTTTTAATGTTGTTGAATGTTGGGTTACAGTTTTTCGTTTTCTAGGATTTTCATCACAATGGTTTCCTCTTTGGTGAGACCTGCTTTCCCGTCATCGATTTCAATCTCATCAAGTTCGTCCAGATATTTTTTAATCGACTTGTTCTCGTAAAGGTTGATGACGAGCGGATGTACATAGTATTTTCGGCAAACGGTCGCCGTATTTCCAAGATTGGCAGCGACCATTTCCAGCGCTTCCTTTACTTTTGATTTGTAGGCTGCGTCGCTTTCTGCATCACCGATTTCCTTGAAGGCGATCAGCGCATTTACAGTTCCCGACCAGGTCCGGAAATCTTTTGCGGTAAAATCGTCGCCGCTTATTTCTTTTATATATTCATTCACCATTCCGGAATCTACTGCGTGTCTTTTCCCGTCTTCATCGTAATACTGAAAAAGTTCTTTCCCCGGAATGTCTTTACAGTTCTGAACGGCTTTTGCAAGCTTGGCATTTTTCAGGTCGATGTCGTGATAAATGCCTTTTTTTCCTTTAAAAGCAAAATTTATTTTATGGCCTTTTATATTGACATGTTTGTCCTTTAATGTGGTAAGACCAAAGGAACCATAAAGTTTTTCATAGACATTATTTCCGATCCTGATATTGGTTCTTTCCATTAAACTTACCACTACGGCCAGCACTTTTCTTTTTTCCAAAGTTCTTAGTGAGAGGTCTTTTTCGAGGTTCAAACGTATCTGTGGAAGTGCGTAGCCAAACTGCAGCATTCTGTAAAATTTCGTGTGATTTCGCAGTGCATTCCAAATCGGGTGATATCGGTACTGTTTGCGTTTTTTGGC
>JAHRWY010000210.1:0-4423 GCA_019104935.1 Kaistella sp. | reverse complement strand
AAGAATGCCGCAGCGAAAACCCAGAAGTAATTGGCTTTTGCAAAGTAACCTGCAATTTTTTTGAATTCCATTCCTTTCAGTGCGAACCACATGAAAAGCCCTGCAATGGCAAGAGAAACAGAAACTGTAATGAGTGTTTTTAGAGGATTTGGTTTTTTATTTTCTTCCAAAGGGGGAAATTTAAGTGCGGATTCAGAAATTAAGTAAGGAGATTGGTTTTTTCATCAGGGAAAATAATCTTGGGCTGGAAAGTCTGCGCTTCTTCTGGCGTCATTTGGGCATAAGAAATAATAATGATGATATCATCTTTCTGTACGCGCCTAGCTGCCGGACCATTGAGGCATATTTCGCCGGATTTTCTTTTTCCTTTTATAGCATAGGTATCGAAACGTTCACCATTGTTTACATTTACGATATACACCCTTTCCCCCACCACAATTCCGGAGGCCTCCAGAAGGTCTTCATCAATCGTGATGCTGCCGATATAATTAAGGTCTGATTCGGTTACCCGGACTCTGTGGATTTTAGATTTAAATACTTCAATTAACATGGCGCAAATTTAATTATTTTAATCAAAACGAGTGAGAATTTTAATCTTTTAATTCTAATATTCTATATGCAAAACCCACTTCAGAAGCCAGGGAATATCATCACTATCAATAATTTAACACTTATAGAGCATCCGTTGCACCAAAAAATCCAATGCAAATTTAATAATTCATAATTATGAATAATAAAAATCTAAAATCAGAAAACGTAGGATTATAAAGGTTTTGGCATGATTTTATAAGCTGCAAACGCTTATTAATTGAAAATATCCTGATTTATAAGTTTATGTTAAATTATACTCTTTTCTCAAGTTTTGATTAATTATATAGAAAAAATTTGCACAATTTGAAAATTGTTTTATATTTGCTTTAACAATAAAACTAACCTTAATAATATTATTATGAACAAGTCTGAATTAATCGACGCAATCGCAAAAGATGCGAACATTACAAAAGTTGCTGCAAAAGCTGCTTTAGAATCTTTCATTTCTAACGTAACTTCTACTTTGAAGAAAAAAGACGGTAAAGTTTCTTTAGTTGGTTTCGGTACGTTCTCTGTAGCTGAAAGAGCTGCAAGACAAGGTATTAACCCTGCGACCAAAAAACCAATTAAAATTGCTGCTAAAAAAGTTGCTAAATTTAAAGCTGGTGCAGATTTAGCAGGAGCTGTAATGGGCGCTAAGAAAAAATAATTACTTAGCTGACAGTAAAAATTAAACCCCATCTTTCGGTGGGGTTTTTTGGTGCATAGCCAATAAATTTTCAGGGAGCAAGGCGACTGATCTTCCAGTCGAAATCTTCCTGAAGTTCATACAAAATCCTGTCGTGAAGGCGGTTTGGCCTACCCTGCCAAAATTCGATCTCATAAGGTTTAGCGAGATAACCTCCCCAGTTTGCCGGGCGCGGAACTTCTTTATCTTCATACGCCTTCTCCAGATCCTTCAGTTTCTCTTCCAGAAAATTACGGTCGGGAATAATCTGGCTCTGCGGCGAAACCACAGCACCTAACTGACTGCCTTTCGGGCGGGACTGGAAGTAACCGTCGCTTAAATTCTCTGCCAGCCTTTGCAAATTTGCTTTGATAATAATCTGTCTTTCCAGATGCGGCCAGAAGAAGTGAAGACATGCCTGGTGACGCTGCTCTATCGCTCTGCCTTTTCTGCTTTCGTAATTGGTATAAAACACAAAACCTTCCCACGTATACGATTTCAGCAACACCATTCTGGTGCGTGGGCAGCCGTCATTTTCTACGGTAGAAACCGACATCGCATTGGCCTCAGAAACATCCGGATGCTCCTGGGCGTCGAGATACCAGTTGCGGAACTGCTCCATCGGATTTCCTTTAATTTGATTTTCAAGAAGTTGAGATTTTTCGTAAACTTTTCTTTTGTCGTGAAGATTTTCCATTAAATTTTTTATTACATTTGATAAGAGGTTTTTACAAACCTGCAATTTCAGATGAATTACTCTTACAAAGGTAAAATATTAATTTCCACTCCGGATATCTCCGGCGATATCTTTTCGCGCTCGGTGGTGCTTATTGCAGATCATAATGAAGAAGGGGCTTTAGGACTAATCCTCAACAAAAAGAATAAAAACATGAGTGAACGCCTGCATGCGATCTTCGGCTTTGCAGTGGATGTTTACGAAGGCGGACCGGTAGAAAACGACAAAATTTTCTTCATCAGCAAAGGGAAAAAGGTAACTGAAAATTTCTCAGAGATCGGTGACGAATTTTACCTGACCGAAGATATTGAAAGCGTGGTGACAGGAATTATCGAAGAACAGATTTCTGTGGATGAACTCAAGGTTTTTTCCGGTTATTCCGGTTGGGCACCACAACAGCTGGAAAGCGAAATAAGGCGTAAAATGTGGACCGTGGTAGAAGTTTATAATTTAGATTATACCCTGCCCAATGACGAAAGTTTATGGAAAAGCATTATGCAAAACCTGGGCGGTGAATTCCTGCTTTGGGCCAATGCTCCGGAAGATGTCTCGATGAACTAAATGAGTCACCTGTTTTCAGAAAAAACTTTAACAAAACTTTAGTACAGACCAAAATAATTTTCGTATCTCTAATCCGTTACTACTTTAATATTAAACACTAAAACCCGGTCAATGACTTTCTTTCAAGGTTGTTTATCGGGTTTGTCAATTTCAGGCGAAATCGGTTTTCCACTTGCTTATCATTTCGGCAAATCTGGTGTTTCCGAATGTCTTATTCCTGATTTTTGACACACTGAAAATTCCTTTCGCATCAGAAATCATTAAAATCTCCTCTGCCTTCTGAGATTCAAAGGCGATCATTTCGGACTCCTGAATTTCGGCCAACCGGTGTTTATGCACAAAGGTTACAAAATTCTCCATTAAAGGAGAAATGTACGCACCTTCCGTCTGTTTAGGAATTTTAATGATATTCCCTTCCAGAAAAAGAAGATTTCCGGAAATACTTCTCGCAATCCTTTTATTCGGATTGAGCAGGATCACCTCATCAAGGTCATTTTCCCTGGCATAAATTTCCGCATAAATATTTTCCGGACAGTGAACCCGAATATTGCTCAGAAGATTGGTGTTTACATTAATTTCTTTAATCAGATCGAGTTCCATACCGCGCTGCAAAGCCAGTACATCATCCATTTTTTCAACCTCAAAATAAAAATACACTTCCGCTTTTTCCAGAGACTTTTCTGTCTGGTCCCGGTACATCAACAGCGTGATAATGCCGTCGGTCACGCCTTTATCAATAAGATTTTCGGTAAAAAGCTGCTGAAAAAATTCTAAGGTATAAGTCAGCGGGATATTCATGCGCATTTTCCGCATCGAAGCCATGAGAAAGAAATAACATTCCTCGGCCATTATCAGTTGCGAGCTTCGCAAAAAAAATGAAACTTTCACGGCATCTCCAAAAAGAAACGCCCGGTTCTGAGGATGAAAATTTGCTGAACTAAAAAGAGAATCTGACAAAATACTGCTGGATTTTAATTAAAAAAATAATGAACGAAAATTCGTCCATCAAGTTTATCGGTTATAAAAAATTAAGATGCGCCTAATTTTATTTTCAGATTTTCGAGGAGGTTTTCCCAGTAGAGCTGGTTTTCGTCCTCGTCTCCCGGATCACAGAAATCTGTGATATTAAGCGAGAGATCTTCCGTAATATCATCAATTACAATACTCATTTCGAAGAAATTCTTGGTTCCTTCATCCTCTTCCCAACGGAAACGTACAAAACTTTCAGGCTTATAGCGAATGAGTGTAGCTTTTTCTGCCGGTCCGCCGTTCCAACTGAAGAAAAAGTCGTCGCCTTTTTCCACAACTTCATCAGCAAACCACTCAGAAAGCCCCTCTGCACTTGCCAAATATTCATATAAAATCTCCGACTGACAGTGCATTGGAAATTCGTATTGCACTTTCGTTTTCGCCATATCGTTCCCTATTTTTTTATTGTGCCGCAATATATAAATTAATTTCTTAAGTATGCAAAATATTTAGTTGAATATGCGAAATATCATGAGCCAGAAATGCCGGATTTTCTTCCACCGGAATTCCCGCTTTCACTACTCGCTTTTTCTACCTTGTTGCGGCGGCTTTAATGCACAAAGAGGTAGAAAAGAGCTCAGGCAAAACCGTTCAATCAGGGCTATAATTTCTGAGCGTTTCTATTTCGGGGATTTTTATTCTTCATCAAGAACCTGAAGAATAATTTCGCAGCCTTCCTTTATTTCCGCCAGCGATAGGGTAAGCGGCGGCGAAATGCGGAGATATTCGTTTCGGTAAAGCTGCCAGAAAACGACCAAACCTTTTTCCATGCATCGTTTTGCAACATTCAAAGTATATTCCGGAGAACCAAGATTTACAGCGAGCATTAATCCGCGGCC
>JAHRWY010000073.1:0-4100 GCA_019104935.1 Kaistella sp. | reverse complement strand
CTTCAAATTTCTTTGAAATCTCCCGGCTTAAACTTACTTTAGTCTCTTCACCAAAGAACTCTTTGATCTGCTCTAAAGTCGTATTTATTTTGTGCGGGCTTTCGTATAAAACGATGGTTTTCTTTTCTTCTGCCAGCTGTTTGAGTTTTGTCTGCCTTCCTTTTTTCTGGGGTAAAAATCCTGCAAATATAAACTCATTATTCGGTAAACCGGAAACCACTAAGGCCGGTACAAAAGCCGTTGCTCCCGGAAGACAAATCATTTCAATATCCTCATCAGAACCTGCTTTTGCCAAAAGATAACCGGGATCTGAAATTCCTGGCGTTCCCGCATCGGTAATGATGGCGATATTCTGGCCGCTTTTCAGGTCTTCCATTACCTTTTGCGTCATCTGATGTTCGTTGTGTAAATGATAGGATTTCAACGGTTTAGCTATTTCGAAATGCTTAAGCAAAACGCCTGAAGTGCGTGTGTCTTCACACAGGATATAATCGACGTCCTTCAGCACTTTTACTGCCCTGAAAGTCATATCATCCAAATTTCCAACGGGTGTTGGAACAAAATACAGCGTTCCTGACATATTCTTTATGTTTCATTCTTTGAGGGTTTATAAAGCCTCAAGTTTTCTTAAATTTTTTATGGACGATATCTTTTCTGCCGGTTTGTAAGCTTGGGCTAAAGCCAGGAAATCATCTGTCCGTTCAAGACGGGCTAAAGCCCGTCCCTATTGAGATTTAAGATTTTAAATCTTATTTCTAATCTATAAATTTTGGCTAATGCCTAATTTAAATCTGTTATATTTTAGACGGGCTAAAGCCCGTCCATATTGATGTGAGTACAGGAAACTAAATTCCGTTATATAGGTTTTTACAGAAATCTTCCAATCCAGGATCTCTGGCTCCCATTAACAGGAGCACCGTTCCTTCTTTGAGTTCAGGTCTCAAGGCTTCAAGGAGGTTATTGCGGTCTTCAACAAAATGTGCGTTTTTACCTTTGGCTTTGATGTCCTGAATCAGGTCATCTGCGGAGATATCTTTCACAGCAGTTCCGCCGGCATAGAATATTTCGCTCATCCATATTTCGTCCTGAGGTCTTAGCGCGTTTGAGATTTCGTCCACAAAATCGTGGCGCAGAAATCTTGTAGGGCCATAGCCATGAGGCTGAAACCAGGCAATAACTTTTTCCGCCAAAGGCTGACAAGCTCTGATGCTGGCCGCACACTTTGCGGGATTGTGCGCATAATCATCGATGACCCACACGCCGTTTTTCTGACCTAAAATCTGGTGACGGCGGTAAATCCCTTCATATTTTGACAGGCTTGCCGCGCAGGTTTCCAAAGGCACTCCGATTTGATGGGCCACTGCGATGGCTGCGGCTGCATTTTCAACACTGTGTCTGCCCAGTGAAGTCATCTGAAATTTCTGGTTATGAAGATCAAATGTTAATGAGAGTCCCTCCTGATGAAAATTCTCCGCTGAGTAGCCAGCATTATCATTTTCGAAACCAAAATCATTACTTGAACCTGCAGAGAGACTTTTCGCTAATGTATTCGACTGATTAACAATGAATAAACCTTTGGTATTATTTTTAAAAACGGTAAACAATTCTATGAGTTCATCAATTTCCTGATGGTCTTTATCGATGTTCAGCAGCAAGCCAATTTCCGGCTTATACTGAACGACAGAACCGTCGCTTTCATCAGCTTCGATGATGAGCCAGTCACCTTTTCCAACGGCGGCGTTGCCAATTTTACCTTCTTTAATGATGGAAGTTAAACCTGCTCCGGAAATAATGCTGGGCTCATATTTGGCATCAAGTAAAATCTGATATAACATCGCTGATGTGGTTGATTTACCGGAAGTTCCGGCAACAGCAATGGTTTTCTTACTTTTGGCGATCATGGATAAAAGTTCGCTTCTTTTGATGATGGGAATTCCGAGTTCCTTAGCTTTCTGAACTTCAAAAACCGTGTCTTCAATCGCTGTGGATACTACAACCAAATCTGTCTTTTCAGAAATTCCACTTCCGTCCTGTAAAAAACAGTTGATCCCCGCTGCTTCCAGCTGCTCTTTCGTGCGGTTATATTCGCCGGGATGAAAATAGCGGTCGCTTCCCGAGACTTCTTTACCGATTCCTTTAAGATATTGTGCAATAGCGCTCATGCCGACCCCGGCGACGCCTATGAAGAATACATTCTTAAAATCCTCCATCTTAGTTATCATTCCTTTCATCTGTATCCGTTACAAGAATTTATTTTCTACGAGGTTCCAAAGTCTCTGTGCGTATTCATCCACTTTTCCCCAATCTTTCTGATAATACACTTCGCTTAAATACTGTTTCGCATCTTCAAGATTATCAAAGGAATTCAGTTTATCTACAGTCGTTTTAAGTTCGTCTGCGTCGCCATTAAAAAGAAGTTTTGTAAAAGCTACCTTATCATTCAAATCGAGTCTGAATTCGTTTTTCTTTTTCTCCGCCTCCATAAAATCCGTAGGAATATTTGTTTTCAAAATACTTCCGTATTCTGCTTTAGGTTCAGCCATGTGCGTTTTTTCTTCTTCAAGCCGTTCCAGCGGATCTTCATCGAAAAGATTCTGCACTACCTTTAAGCCTTTTATATGGGCCAGTTTAATTCTTTTCTCGACGGAATGATGTTCAGGTTTCTGTTCCTCCTGAAAAATTTCCGGTTTCTGAGGGTGAATTACATCTTCTTTGTTGAATTCTACGATTTTTCTCCGGCGCTCTTCAAGTTCCTGAAATTCTTTTTCTTTCTGTGCAACGCGTTCTTCATAGCTGTATTCAGTCTCAATATCTGCCAGCAGTTCCTCTTCTACCGCTTCTTCTTCAATTTCCAAAGGTTTTTCAGCAGATATTTCTGTAGAAACTTCAGGTTCCTCGTTTTCAATTTCATTAAGCTCATTGGTAAACATCACCTCTTCTTCAATAATATCTTCTTCCAGTGGCGCGTCATCAAAATGGCTGAATTCGGGGCTCATGATTTCGTTTCCGGAAAAAGTTCTGGATTCTTCCTGGGCCGGTTTTTCCACGGTATCATCGCTCATGAAACTGTCTTTATTTTTCTCCAAAATCCTGAGAAATGCAATTCTGTCGGTCACTTCTGCAAATAAATCCTGCTTGGCGAGAAGTTCTTCTTTTGAATTTATCCGTGAAAGTGTTTCGAGAATTGTTTTGGATTCAAAAAAAATTTTTTCCTGTATATCCTGGAGATTTTGCATAATAAAGTCTATTAAATTTCCGTATTTTTGAGCTTTGAATATCACGGCTAAATTAACAAATGTTTTTAGAAAATACAATTAATCACGCAAAACAAAGCGGCTGGATGGAAGTTATCTGCGGCTCGATGTTTTCGGGAAAAACTGAAGAACTCATCAGGCGGCTGCGGCGTGCTGAAATGGCCGGCCAGAATGTTGAAATTTTCAAGCCGAAACTCGATACCCGATACGCCGAAGAAGAAGTTGTTTCGCACAACCAAAATAAGATCAGAAGTACGCCTGTGGAAAGCCCGAGCGAAATACTATTGCTGGGTTCTACCTGTGATGTTGTAGGGATTGATGAAGCGCAGTTTTTCGATGAAAGTGTGGTGGAAGTTGCCAATACTTTGGCAAATAACGGAGTGCGGGTGGTAATCGCGGGCCTCGACATGGATTTTATGGGCAGGCCGTTCGGGCCGATCCCCAATCTGATGGCCACAGCGGAATATGTTACAAAAGTTCACGCCATCTGTAAAAGAACCGGAAATCTTGCCCATTACTCGATGCGGACTTCAGCCAGTGAAGATTTGGTACAACTGGGCGAGACCGACAGTTACGAAGCGGTAAGCCGGAAGGTTTTCAACGAAGAAATTCTGAAGCGGAAAAACAAATGAATTACACGACCAAACAACTTGCAGACCTCACAAAATCCCAATTAATTGGGAACGGAGGTCTGCAGGTGACCACGATTTCGTTCGACAGCCGAACCCTCTATTCCTCGGCAGATACTGCATTTATCGCCATCAATACACAAAAAAATTCCGGAGAAAAATATATTCAGGCTGCCGCTGAAAAAGGAATTAAAATCATTATTTCTGAACATCAAGT
>JAHRWY010000264.1:0-11845 GCA_019104935.1 Kaistella sp. | reverse complement strand
GTGAATTTAGATGATACCAAAGACCAGTTCGTTAAAACCAGCAATGCCATGATGAAAGGCATTCCCGGAAACAATGTTTACGGTGAAGGCGGCCTCACTTCTCAGATTGCAAAAGATTTGGGAATCTACGGTTTCAAACTTCCTTCTTTCGTGGTTTTGGATAAAGACGGAAAAATGGCAAGCCGATTCTTCTACAACTTAGGAGATCCGGAACTGATCAATGTTTTGGATAAACTTACCGGCCTGAAAGCACCTACCGTACAGCCGGAAGCTACTTTACAGAACGATTTGCTGGCACCACAGGCTGTTCCGCAACCGGAAGCTGCGCCAACAAAATAAATTAGAATCAAAAATTAAATAAAATCCTGTCAGTTTTTGCTGTCAGGATTTTTATTTGGTATTTGGATATAACGGATATGCTTAAAAATGAAAGCATTTTGTCCGTTTTTATTTTCAAAACCTTACTTTTGTGCTCATTATAATTGTAGATGAAAAGGAAAAGTAAAAATATCGTTTTAGAAAATATAAAACTGGTTTCAGCAGGTGCGAAAGGTGTTGCAGTAGGCAGAACTGAAGAAGGTAAAACTGTTTTGGTTTCCGGCGCAGTTCCCGGTGATGTGGTAAATGCCCGAGTAAAAAAATCGAAATCAAAATATTTTGAAGCCGACGTTGCTGAAATTATTGAGAAATCTCCGTACAGAGTGGAACCCAAATGTATTCATTTCGGTGTTTGCGGAGGCTGCAAATGGCAGAATCTTGCCTACGAAAAACAGCTCGATTTCAAACAGGACGAAGTCTTTAACCATATCAAAAGAATTGGCGGTTTTGAAGATTTTGAAACCTTGCCGATTTTAGGAAGCACCGAAGAGTATTTCTACCGCAACAAAATGGAATTTTCTTTTTCCAATGCGCGTTGGCTTACCCAATACGAAATCAGTTCGGAAGAGAATTTCGGTAACCGCGATGCGCTGGGCTTTCATATTCCGGGGATGTGGAGCAAAATTCTCGACCTTAAGGAATGCTGGCTTCAGGAAGATCCTTCCAATTTCATCCGACTTGCCGTAAAACAGTATGCCGTAGCCAACGGGTTGGAGTTTTTCGATGTGAAAGAACAAACCGGATTTTTGCGGACTTTGATGATGAGACAAAACTCAAAAGGCGAATGGATGGTTTTATTCCAGCTTTTCCGTGATGAAAAGGAAAACCGCGAGAAATTATTCGATTTTTTACTTTCAGAATTCCCACAAATCAAAACGTTGGTGTACTGCATCAATTCAAAACAAAACGATTCCATCTATGATCAACATGTGGTAACGTATTTCGGCGAGGGATTTTTAATGGAGGAAATGGATGGTCTTCAGTTTAAAATCGGCCCGAAATCTTTCTTCCAGACCAATTACAAACAGGCTTTGGAACTTTACAGAAAAACTTTGGAATTCGCCGATCTGAAAGGTGATGAAGTGGTTTACGATTTATACACCGGAACCGGTACCATTGCACAGTATGTTGCCAGAAATGCAAAACAGGTGATTGGAATCGAATCGGTTCAGGAAGCGATCAATGCCGCAAAAGAACACGCGAAGCTCAACGGACTTTCGAACTGTACGTTCTACTGTGGCGATATGAAAGATATTTTTAATGACGAATTTCTTGCGAACCATCCGAAAGCTGATGTAC
This sequence comes from Kaistella sp., assembly GCA_019104935.1. Lineage (GTDB taxonomy): Bacteria > Bacteroidota > Bacteroidia > Flavobacteriales > Weeksellaceae > Kaistella. Next base: position 10,168 of record JAHRWY010000264.1, on the reverse strand, counting down.
TGATTACCGATCCGCCACGCGACGGGATGCACCAGAAAGTTGTAGAACAAATCCTGAAACTTTCGCCAGAGAAAATTGTTTACGTAAGCTGTAATTCGGCAACGCAGGCAAGAGACATGGCGCTGATGAAAGAACATTACCAACTGGTGAAAATTCTTCCGGTTGATATGTTCCCGCAAACGCATCATGTTGAAAATATTGCGCTTTTGGTAAAGATTTAATTGCATTCGAATCATGAAGTTTCTGAAGATTTTTTTCGTTTCAGTCTTTTTGTTTTCGCTTTTTTCCTGCGGAAGTGATGATGATATCTGTATCAGCGGAGAAGCGACTCCCAGAATGAAACTGAAGTTTAAAACCAAATCTACCGGAAAAGTAAAAACACTGGATTCGCTGTTTGTAAACGTAGATTACGGAAACGGGCAGATTCCTGTAATCGCCACCAAAACAAAAACCGACTCGGTACTTATTCCGTTGCGGGTTGATGATGCGCCGTTCACGAAAATATATGTTGGTTTATCAAAAGCCGCTGTTACTTCAGAGGTAAAGATTAATTACACTACAAAATCCGAGTATGTTTCGCCCGCCTGCGGGATTAGAAGAGTGTATGAAAATGCCAGTGCAACTCTGGAGGTACCGAATCCTGTTGTAGATATCGAACAAAACCAAACCCAAATTACCGATGAATCCAAGACTCATTTTTTCCTTCTTTTTTAGTTTTCTTTTTACTGCTGCTTTTGCTCAGAATGCAACAGACAGTCTAAAAACCAACTGGAAATATGAACCCAATTTTATGGTCGGAATCGATGTGCTGAATGCGGGAATCGGAGTGTTTGCTGACCGACAGCTTTTTCAGGGTTTTGTGTCTTCGAAAATTTCAAAAAACATTCATGCAGTTGCCGAAGCAGGTTTTGAAAAAAACATTTATGAAAAGAATGGCTACGATGCAACGGTCAACGGTCCGTTTCTCAAGCTGGGTGCTTTTTATATGCTTGCAAAAGACAAAGAAAATGAACTGAACGGATTCTATACCGGTGCCAAAGCAGCGGGGTCATTTTATAACCAAGAATACAAAGCCGTTCCGGTTCGCGGGTACGGTGGTAGCGACACCACGGTAGCTTTTCCTTCATCTTCCCAAAGTTCTTATTGGCTTGAAGCCGCAGTAGGTGGCAGGGTACAGCTATTTGAATCTCCGTTTTACATCGATGTGAATATCCAGCCGCGATATTTGCTGTTCTCAACGACACAGGAAGATATCAAACCGATGATTGTTCCCGGATTTGGGAAAAGTTCCGCAAAATTCAATGTTGGTTTTGCATGGAATATTGCCTATCATTTTTAAACAGAACGCTTTTCAGCCTCTGATCGTTTACCTGTAAATTTTTGCAGTTTATTTAACTATTATTTCTTAAAGTTCTCTTAAGGATTAACGTTGTTTTATTAAAATCTGTTTTTTTATGAAAATTACGTAGTTAATCTTTACAATATTTGGTAAATGTTTTGCGAATTAAGTAAAATTATATCATTATTATTTTGACGGTCTGGAAAAAAAAATTACTTTTGGGATTAATTCAATAAAAAAATATTAATCTATGAAGAGAATTTTTACTTCTTTACTTTGCGGATTGATGACAACGGCTGCTTTTGCGCAATGGAGTCCTACGTCGATGCAAGGTGAGAAAATTCGAACGGCGTCAAACGTCAAGAGTTACTATTCATTAGATCTTAATGCAATGAGATCAAAACTTGCCAAAGCGCAGGAAACCGGCAGCAACGCTGTTCCCGTAGAAATTAAACTCCCAACACTTAACGGTAAAATTGAAAGATTTGCAGTATACAGTTCACCTGTTGTAGTAAAATCTATTGCAGACAGATACCAGTTAGGTTCGTATGTTGGAGTAGGGATTGATGATCCTAATGCGATTGTAAGATTCAGTGTAGCGCCGAATGATTTCCAGTCGATGATCGTGAGAAACGGAAAATACGAATTCATTGAGCCTCAGAATACTTCGAAAACAGTTTACGGCGTTCACCCGAAAACCAATAAGACCGAGGAAGATAAAGCTTTTGTTTGTTCTACAAGCGAGACACCTTTAACCAAGGCTCAGATGGACAAACTTTATACGTCTGGAAAATCTTTTACAAATAATCCTACAGATTTCAGCAAGGCTTCTGATAAAAAATACAGAACCATGCGTCTTGCGATGACTACAAACGGTGAATATACCCAGTATTTTGGTGGTGTTGCAGGTGCTATGACCGCGATTAACGCCACACTTACAAGATGTAACGGTGTTTTCGAGATGGATTTTGGTCTTCACTTAATTCTTCAGGATTTCCCTGCACTGATTTATACAGATCCTGCCACAGACCCCTATTCAACTACACTGTCAAGCTGGAATTTAGCAGCGCAGAAAGCAATTACTGCAGTAGCTGGTGAAGCCAATTACGATATCGGTCACATGTTCGGTGCTTCCGGAGGTGGCGGTAACGCAGGATGTATTGGGTGTGTATGTATCAGCCCTCCATTAAACGGATCAGGCGTACCAACCGGAAACGGTAAAGGCTCAGGAATTACTTCTCCTGCTGACGGAATCCCAATGGGCGACAACTTCGATATCGATTATGTAGCCCACGAAATTGGTCACCAGCTTGGTGCAAACCATACCTTCTCTATGAGTCTTGAAGGTACAGGACAAAATGTGGAGCCAGGCTCAGGTTCTACCATCATGGGATATGCAGGTATTACCAGCCAGAATGTTCAGCAGCATTCTGATGCTTATTTCCACATCAATTCAATCATTCAGGTGCAGAACAACCTGGTTGCGAAGACCTGCGATATTGAAACTCCAGTGAACAACAATCCACCGGTAATTACTCCGATGGCAGATGTTACCATCCCGAAAAGTACCGCTTTTGTTTTGACAGCGCAGGCTACCGATGCGGAAGGTGATCCATTAACCTATACTTGGGAGCAAGTTGACAATGCAAGTACTTCGACTACCATTGCCAACCTTGGAACTTTAACCAACGGACCTACTTTTAGATCCTGGACTCCAACCGAAAACCCAACACGTTATTTCCCTAAACTTTCTACAGTTTTAGCCGGAAATCTAAAAAATAACGCTGACTGGGAAGCGGTTTCGACGGTAGCAAGAACAACCAATTTCCGAGTAACCGTACGTGATAATAATTCAGATGTAAGCCAAAAGCAAACACAGTCTGCTTTACAGAAAGTTACCGTACACGCAAACGGACCTTTTAAAGTGATTTCATCTGTTTTATTTAATGATAATGCTAAGCCGTTCTTATGGGATGTTGTGGGAACTAACGCTGCACCGTTCAATGTTGCAAATGTTAAGATTGACTACACTACCGATAATGGTGCTACTTGGACGGTTCTTGCAGAATCTACCCCTAATGACGGTTCAGAGAACTTACAGGTTGCATTGCCAACAGGTACTCCAGTAAAAGTACGGGTTTCTGCAATCGGAAACGTATTCTACGCTATAGGATCTGCAACGGTTTCAAAAACTCCGACTGCTGCACCTAACTGTGCTACACTAAGTTCACCTGCAAATAATGCAGTGGGTATAAGTTATACCACCCCTTTAAACTTAACATGGGCCGCTCCGGTTGGAGGAGAGCCTGCGGAACTATATGAAGTTTATTTAGGTACTACTGCAGATCCTACTACCCTGGTTGCTACAGTTTCTGCCACTTCATATTCAGTTACAAATCTTACTGCGTCTACCCAGTACTACTGGAAAGTTGTTGCTAAAAATGCTTTTGGCTCTGCTAGTGGCTGTACAACAGTATTTACATTCACAACTGCTGATCCAACGTATTGTACGGCTGGTGCCACATCAACTTCTTTTGAGAAAATATCCAATGTAACGTTTGCAAACCTGAACAACAGTTCTACTTCAACAGCAGGTTACGAAGACTTCACCTCCAAGACTGTAAATGTTGCAAAAGGCGAAACCTATAATTTCTCTGCTTCATTTACTGGAACTTCTTACGCCAGTGATGAGGTGAGGGTATGGATTGACTTTAACGGCGATAAAGATTTTGATGATGCGGGCGAACTTGTACTGGTTACTTCAAAAGGTAGATCACCATGGTTAGGGGAGATTTATATTCCATTTGATGTAAATCCTATTACTACCCGAATGAGAGTAAGACTACACGATACCAGTTTGTCGCCAAATAATACTCCTTGCGGTACATCTAGCTACGGACAGGTTGAGGATTATACTATCGCTATCGGTACGCTTGCTACTTCAGAAAATGCATTGTCTCAGGTTCAAATCTATCCTAATCCTGCAACAGATATCTTGAATGTAACTAAAGTTTCCAGCAACGCATTATATTCAATTTATAATGTATCGGGTCAATTGATTGCAAAAGGAAAAATAACGGACAACAAAGTTTCTGTTTCAAAATTACAGGCTGGTGTTTACATCATTTCTGTAGAAGATAAAGGAAACGTTGAAAAACTGAAATTTATCAAAAAATAATTTTCATCTTTTATACCAAATGAATCCCCGGAACACCACCGGGGATTTTTTTGTACCTACACCATTTAATTGCAATGCTCTAACTTAAAATGTACATTTCGTTTGGGATTATTTAACAATTTCGCCTTCAATTTAACCTAACTTTAACCGTAAAATACCATCTTATCACCGTGCGTTATGTGATATTTCATTTATTTTTGCCGTGTATATGAAGAAGTCTTTTCTGCTCGCCACTTTACTGTTGATTTTTAAAGTTCAGGCCCAGTTTTTTTCCGGAGAAATTATCATCAGAGATAATTCGGTGTATTACCTGAATCAGGTGTATGTAACAAACCTCACTTCTCAGAGTACGGTTTATACCGATTATTTCGGTGCATTCCGGATTCCGGCAAAACCTGGCGATGTCATCAGGTTTACTTCTATTGTTACCGACAGAAAAGATGTTACCGTTACTGCCGAAGACCTTCAGAATACAAGTAATTTTGTAGAACTTAAGATTGCTTATTATGATATTCAGGAGGTGGTGATCAGTAAATTTAAGCCCACCGGAAACCTGCGGAAAGACGTAAGCTCCCTGAAAAACGGTGAGAAAAATATGGCCCTGCAGAAAATGATTGGCCTGCCGACTCCGAAAGGGGATGGTACACCGCCCCAGCTTCCTGTAGCCGGATTCGCGGGCGGAGGTCTTACTTTCAGCCTGGAAAGTATCTACGACATTCTTTCCGGTGACCGAAAAAAGAAGGAAAGAGCCCAGCAATACGAAACAATGAACGGAGCTGTGGCAGGAATAAGGAATTATTTCGGAACTGAATATTTTACCAACCTGAAAATACCCGCGAATTATATCGATAACTTCCTGCAGTTCGTTTATACTTCAGATAATATACTGCCTTACGTGCAGCACAATAACTACGAAGCGGTATCACTTTACATTGAAAAATATCTGCCAATTTACCAGCGCCGATTGCGGAATTCGCATCTTATGGAAGCTATGAAGTGATTTTTCGTGATTTTTAATTTTTATGTTAAATTAAAAGTTTTATATTTGGCGGCGCGTTATTAAGGATGATGGCATTTTGTTGCCGTTTTAGTGTCCTGCCTTATGTTAACTCATAAATTTTACTGAATGTCGTTTGTTAAAAATTTATTTTGTTTTTTAATGTTGTTGTCACTTTGTAACCTCTCTGCCCAGCGTAAGGGGAAAGATTACACCAACATCCTTCGCAGTAACAATATTTACGAAATCGATTCTTATCTGCGTATAGCGCATCCCGATGACCCCAAACGATCTGTACTGAAACCCCGGCTCGTAAAACTGCTGAATGAATATATTAAAACAGCCCACCCATCAGACCAAAGGGTGAAGGATTTTCAGGAAAAGCTCGCACTTTTGCGTAGAAAACCCTCCACACGAATAAGTTTCGATGAGATGAATGAAATTATCCGCCAGAAACAGATTGCAAAATACCGCGAAGAGAGCGCAAAGAAACCAGGTAATTACGTAACCAAAGTTTACGGCAATGCTGGTGTTTCAGCCCCGTCAACATCTGCGGGCGGCGCATCATCCGGTTACGTAAATCCGGAAGAAGCGGAATTCGAGATGCTGATGTCGGTAAATCCTATTGAACATAAAAACAATACCGTAAAAATCCTGAATTCTCTCTTTGATAACGATCCGAACAGTAAAGAAAGCATCGTACTCATCGAAAACAAATCGAAGTGTAATATCATCATGAGAATCGAAGGCATTGGTAACACCAAATACAGGCTCGCAATACCTGCACAAAGCGACAATACCATTGTGGTTGCCAAAGGCGATTATCTTTTCACAAGCCTTGTTTGTGGTGCCCAGTATGCATCGCAGAAAACCGTTCAGAAAGCGGTGATGGTTGCATTAGGAAACCAGTAGTTATAAATAAGTTAAAGTTCAGGAAAAAAATTAAGTCTTGAACAATTTTATTTATTTTTGCACGTTTTTGAATGTAGAAAATGGGTAAAAATAAACTGGCAAGATTTGCCGAAAACAAAACACTTCCGAACGTATTTCAGCCAACCAGAGAAGAGGCACTCAATAATTATCCTTTAAAAGGAAAATGGAGATCCGAAGTCTTTAAAAACCAAAACCCTATCGTACTGGAACTGGGTTGCGGAAAAGGAGAGTACTCCGTAGGTTTAGCAAAATCCTTTCCCGACAAAAACTTTATTGGCATCGATATTAAAGGGGCCAGATTTTGGTTTGGAGCCAAAGAAGCGGTGGAAAAAAAACTAAACAACGTGGCCTTCCTGAGAACACAGATTGAACTGGTAGACTGTTTTTTTGATCACGACGAAGTGGATGAAATCTGGATCACCTTTCCCGACCCACAAATAAAATACCGAAGAACGAAGCACAGAATGACCCACCCGGATTTTCTGGATCGTTATAAAAAAATTCTGAAAAAGGATGGTATTGTACATCTGAAAACGGACTCGGAATTTTTGCACGGATATACACTTGGGTTGCTGCAGGGGCAAGGCCACGAGATTATTTCTGCCCATCATGACATCTACGGAGCGCCGGAATACGAGCCGGGAACGCCACTTTTAAGAGAAATAAAAACCTATTACGAGGGGTTATTTTCAGCAAAAGGAAAAACCATTACTTATCTTAAATTTAGAATTAAGTAACTATTTTCGATTCAATTTTAGTTATTAAAATTATTTTCGTTTAAACATAAAAAAAGCTCAGAAATTAATCTGAGCTTTTCTTGTATTGAAGATTAAATCTTATTCAGCAGCAGTATCGAAATCTGCATCTGCATCAGCAGATACTTTTTCTCCTTCTTCTTTAGATTTTTCTTTATCAGCTTTTCTTTGAGACAATCCGTCTTTGATAGATGATGAAACTACGCTCAAGATCATATCGATAGATTTAGAAGCATCATCGTTTCCAGGAATTACGAAGTCTACTTTTCTTGGATCTGAGTTGGTATCTACGATACCGAAAACAGGGATACCCAATTTTTTAGCTTCGGTTACTGCGATGTGCTCTCTCATGATATCAACAACGAAAATTGCTGACGGAAGACGCACCATGTCGGAAATTGAACCTAAGTTTTTCTCCAGGTTAGCACGCTGACGGTCAACCTGAAGTCTTTCTTTTTTAGATAAAGTTTCGAAAGTACCATCTTTCTTCATTTTATCGATGTGGTTCATTTTCTTAACAGCTTTACGGATGGTAACAAAGTTTGTTAACATACCACCTGGCCATCTTTCTGTAATATAAGGCATATTAAGATCAGCAGCGTGTTTTGCCACCACTTCTTTCGCTTGTTTCTTTGTAGCTACGAAAAGAACTTTTTTGCCTGCAGAAGTAATTTTTTCCAAAGCGTTGCAAGCCTCGTCTAATTTTACTGCTGTTTTATGTAAGTCTACAATGTGAATACCGTTTTTCTCCATAAAAATGTATGGAGCCATATTTGGATTCCACTTTCTGGTCATGTGACCGAAGTGTACACCTGCCTCTAAAAGGTCTTTAACATTTGCTTTTGCCATGTCGCTTTTTTGTTTTTAGTTTACGTTCCGCTTTTTCGCAATCAACTTTTCTTTAGATGGGAGAAGAGTTTGGGTGCTAAACTAAACGGGGCATTTTTTGCTTTTGGCTTCTTGCTTTTGGCAATCAGCTTACGGCGGTTAATGAAATTTTAAATAATTGGTGTAGCCAATGGCAAAGAGCCATTCGCCAAAAGCCAATCTTAACGTTTTGAGAATTGGAATCTCTTTCTCGCTTTCTTCTGACCTGGTTTCTTTCTTTCCACCATTCTTGCATCTCTTGTAAGCAAACCGTGTGGCTTAAGCAATAATCTGAATTCTTCGTTGATTTCGCACATTGCTCTTGAAAGACCTAATCTGATCGCTTCCGCCTGACCTGTAATTCCACCACCGAAAACATTTACTGTTACGTCATACTGACCTACAGTTTCTGTCAACAAAAACGGCTGGTTGATCTTGTAAACCAATACATCAGTGCCAAAATATTCTTTAGAATCTTTTTTGTTAATGGTGATGATCCCAGAGCCTGGTCTCACATAAACTCTTGCAACAGAAGTTTTTCTTCTTCCGATTTTATGAACTATTGACATATTAATTATTTGAATTCGTTAATATTAATAACTTTTGGCTGTTGAGCTTCATGTTTGTGTTCAGTTCCTTCATATAAATAAAGGTTAGTAAACAATTGAGATCCCAATTTGTTTTTTGGAAGCATTCCTTTTACAGATTTTTCCAATACTTTTAGAGAATCTTTTTTCTGAAGTTCAAGAGCAGTCATTGACTTTTGACCACCTGGATAACCAGTATGCCAAATGTAAGTCTTGTCAGCCCACTTGTTCCCGGAAAGGGTTACTTTCCCAGCATTCAAAACGATTACGTTGTCTCCACAATCTGCGTGAGGCGTAAAATTCGTTTTGTGCTTTCCTCTCAAAATCTTTGCAACCTTAGAAGCTAGTCTTCCTAACGGTTGTCCTTCAGCGTCTACCACAACCCATTCTTTATTAGCGGTAGCTTTGTTAGCTGAAACGGTTTTGTAACTTAATGTATTCACACTTTTTCGTTTAACGATTAAACATAATTTTCCCTAAATAGGGTGTGCAAAGGTAAAGATTTTTTTTGGAACTGAAAATATTTTAGGAAAGAATATCCTAAGGTTTTGAAAATGATGGGGTTATTTCTCTCGTGGAACCACAGCGGTAATCTTTTTAATACGTTAAATCAGGCTAATTTCTGAGAGATTTCGAACTTTTGAAACTCGCAAAAATATAATACGCCACAAAAACCATCGAAAATTTAATAACAGAAGGAACTGCTTTTTCCAAATCGAAAAGAAAAGTACCGGTCATTACTAAAACTGCCATTCCCAAAAAAGAAATGCCCAGTTTCTGAGGCAAGGTGAATTTTTCGTCATCCAGAAAATACGCCATTCCCCACGCAGCCCCGAAAGCAAAACCATAATACAGATCCAGCGCCCAACCCTGACTTCCCAGAAGAAAATAATTCAGAAGAAAACTCACGAAGGTTCCGGCTAAAAAATAGATAATCGCGCGCTGCATAAAAATAATATTTCCGCAAAAATAAAGATTAAAAATTTGAAATCAACTTATTTATATGCTATGCGATGAATTTTGGTAATATATACAGGATTCTGCATTGCTTCTGAAAAAAAGGGATTCTCATTCGATCGGTGTTTTTATTTAATTCGTTAACAATCAAAAATATATAAGCGTCTTTTAAGTTTTTAAGAATTGATTATATTTGGAATCTTACGAAAATTCAATTATGGAAACCCAAAAATATTCTCCAAAAAACAAAATCCGTATCGTTACCGCCGCCGCATTATTCGACGGACACGATGCTGCGATTAATATCATGCGCCGCGTAATCCAAGGAACCGGCGTGGAAGTGATTCATCTCGGACATGACAAATCTGCTGAAGAAGTTGTAAACTGCGCGGTTCAGGAAGATGCCAATGCGATCGCCTTAACTTCTTATCAAGGTGGTCACAACGAGTATTTCAAATATATTTATGACCTTTTAAAAGAGAAAAACGCTTTGCATATCAAGATTTTTGGTGGTGGAGGCGGCGTTATTTTGCCCGAAGAAATCAAAGATTTGAT
>JAHRWY010000226.1:0-12686 GCA_019104935.1 Kaistella sp. | reverse complement strand
CTGGAACTGAAGAAAGAATTTCCCAACCTGAAATGGATTGCAGATTTCCGTGATCCCTGGACCGAAATTTCCTATTACAAATATTTAAAACTCACAAAATCTTCAGACAAAAAGCACCGCGACCTTGAGGAACAGGTTTTCAAAACTGCTGATATTACTTTAGCTACAAGTTATACCGATGCTGAAAATTTCAGAAAAAAAGGTGCGAATGCAGTCTGTATTACAAACGGATTTGACAGAGAAGCCAAAATTGAGGCAAAAATTGAGACAAAAAGTTTTACACTAAGTTACGTCGGCGTTCTTGAACAGCTCCGGAATCCCGAAGTTCTATGGAAAGTTTTAAATGATATCATTGCTGAAAATCCTGATTTTGAAAACGATTTCGAACTGAAATTTGTAGGAAGAGTAGATGATAAAATTTTATCTGAAATCGAAAATTCTGCACTGAAAAACTCACTCAGTAATTTGGGTTATCTTTCTCATTCCAAAGCAAATGCTGAAATGCAGGATTCGGATTTGCTTCTGATTACCAATTTCCCGGATGAAAGTTCGAAAGGAATTATCCCCGGAAAGATTTTTGAGTATTTAGCCACCGGAAAACCAATTCTCTCTTTTGGTCCGGAAGACAGCGATGTAAAGAGAATTCTTTCTGAAACCCACGCCGGTAAACATTTTTCGTATCAGGATGCAACTTCGTTAAAAGAATTTATTTTGAACCAATACCAAAACTGGCAATCGGGAAGCAGTGCATCAGATATAAAAAATATCGAAAAGTTTTCACGAAAAAATCTTACCGAAAAGCTGAGCCAAATTTTAGAAAAGTAATCTTCCGAAAAAAGAATAACAATTTATCACAAAAAAAAGAGCAAAATACTGTTTGCTCTTTTTTGTACTTGTGCTGTAATTTTATAACCAGCCCATTTCCTGCATCCACTCGTCATTGTAGATTTTGCCTACGTAACGCGACCCGTGGTCGTGTAGCAGTACTACGATTACATCATCTTTCGAGAACTGATCTTTCATCTGAACCAATGCAGCAATGGCGCTTCCGGCAGAATATCCGCAGAAAATTCCTTCTTCTTTTGCCAGTTTTCGGGCGTAAACGGCTCCGTCTTTATCGGTTACTTTCTCGAAATGATCAATAACCGACATGTCGTAGTTTTCGGGAATAATATCTTCGCCAATTCCTTCTGTAACGTAAGTATAAGCGTGGTCGTAATGAATTTCACCCGTTTCGTGAAACTCTTTTAAAATAGAACCGTAAGTGTCCACACCGATTACTTTGATGTCAGCGTTTTTCTCTTTAAAAAACGTTCCGCAACCCGTAACTGTTCCGCCGGTTCCGGCTCCTGCAACAAAATGCGTGAGTTTTCCTTCTGTCTGTTCCCAGATTTCCGGAGCGGTTTGTTCGTAATGCGCCTGGCGGTTCGATAAATTATCGTATTGGTTCACATACCAACCGTTTTCAGTCTCAGCTGCCAACCTTTTGGAAACCGAATAGTAGGAGCGTGGATCAGTTGGTTTTACGTCAGTAGGACAAACAATTACTTCAGCACCAACGGCTCTCAGGATATCACATTTTTCTTTTGACTGTTTCGAATTGGTAACGAAGATGCACTTATAACCTTTTACGATGGCTGCAAGGGCAAGCCCCATTCCTGTGTTTCCGGAAGTTCCTTCGATAATGGTTCCGCCCGGTTTCAGTCTGCCGTCTTTTTCTGCATCTTCAATCATTTTTACCGCCATTCGGTCCTTCACCGAGTTTCCGGGGTTAAATGTTTCAACTTTCGCCAAAACCAATGCCGGAAAATCTTCGCCCAAAACTTTGTTCAGTTTTACAAGCGGCGTATTTCCGATGGTTTCGAGAATGTTTTTTGAATATTTCATATATGTTTAAATTATAATTAACTGTATTTAAGGGATTTTACCGGCGAAATTTTGCTGATAAGGTAACTCGGTAAAATAAGCGAAATTGCTGATACCAGAAGAATTCCTACCGATATTGCCAGAATGTGAAGGATGTTGAGATCCACCGGAACTGTGCTGAGATAATAATTTTCCGGATTCAGTTTGATGACCCCGAAATATTTCTGAATCAGTAAGAATCCGATTCCCACCAGGTTTCCGATGACCAGTCCAGGAATCATAATCATGAGGGTGTAATTGATGAAAATCGTCTGGATTTGAGCGTTGGTCGCGCCCAGAGTTTTCAGCATTCCGATGGAGTTTGTTCTTTCAATAATCAGAATTAAAAGCACCATGACAATATTGATGATGACTACCACCAACATAATGATGATGATCAGCGCGATGTTGGTATCAAAAATCGCAATGAAATCCATGATCTGCGGGTATTCGTCTGTGGCTTTTACAATATAATTTTTGTAGCCTACAAGTTTGTCGATTTTCGGAGCATCTTCGTCGATGTAATTGATGTTTTTCAGAAAAACATCGATACCGCCAACTTCATTTTTTTCCATACCCTGAATTTTGCGGGCATGGTTGATTCCGCCGATGATAAAGAGGTCATCAATCATTTTGATATCGGTTTTGTAAATCCCGACTACTTCAAATTTCCGGTAAAGCGGACTCTGGTTTTCCTTTGAAAAAACAGCAACAATACTGTCTTTTACCTTAAGATGCAGGTCATTGGCGATTTTCTGTGAGATACATACACCGCTATTGAAGCCTTTTTCTGTAATGTCTGGAGTTGTACCGGCAATAATAAATTTCCTGAACCTTTCGGCATCGAAATCTTTACCGACGCCTTTGAAAATAATTCCCGCAAAATTATGTTCGTTACGCAAAATGCCGCTTACAGAAACATATTTCTGGGTGCTCGCCACATCTTCAAGTTGTTTTATTTTATCGATCTGAAGCCCTTCAGTGCTCAGTATCGAAGAGTTATAAGAATTGTTGGATTGCTTAGACTTTATCGAAATATGTCCGGAGAAATCGGCCATTCTTTCTTTTATGGCTGTTTTGGAACCAATTCCGGTAGACACCGTGATCAGCGAAACGATAACTCCCAATGCTACGGAAAGCCTGCCGATAAACACAATAATCCGTGAGAGATTATTTTTGTTATCTTTGGAAAAAGCAATTTTTTTAGAAAAATATAATGGAAATTTCAAGCCGATGAGTTTAAGCGCCAAAATTAAAGATTTACTTCTGATTGTGCTAATTTATTTTGGTTTCTGCCAGATGAATTTTGCGCAGAATACCGATCAAAACTGTTTTAAAACTGGTGCCGACCGGCCGGAACTTTACCTGCCGCTCCTTCAGAATAAAACGGTGGCAATCGTTACGAACCAAACAGGATTGTTGAAAGACCGCACCTTTTTAGTCGATTTTTTAGTGAGAAACGGCATCAGTATCAAAACGATTTTTGCACCTGAACATGGGTTCCGCGGGGATGCCGATGCTGGTGAACATGTTAAAAACGGAGTGGATACAAAAACAGGAATCCCAATAATTTCTTTGTATGGCGACAATAAAAAACCAAAACCCGAGCAGCTGAAAGGTATTGATATTGTTATTTTTGATATTCAGGATGTTGGCGTAAGATTCTACACTTATATTTCAACTTTAACTTACGTTATGGAAGCCGGCGCAGAAAATGGAGTAGAAGTGATGGTGCTCGACCGCCCGAATCCGCACGACGGTTATATCGACGGTCCAGTTCTGAAAGACCAGTGGAAAAGTTTCGTAGGTATGCATAATGTCCCGGTTGTATATGGACTTACGATCGGTGAATATGGAAAAATGGTAAACGGTGAAAAATGGCTAAAAAATGGTGTTCAGGCAAAATATACTTTAATTCCGATGCTGAATTATCATAAAAAGCAACGCCACGGAGTTCTGGACAAACCCTCACCAAATCTGCCGAATGACAAGGCAATAAACCTGTATCCAAGTTTATGTTTCTTCGAAGGAACGCAGGTTTCCGTAGGTCGCGGAACTGGCTTGCCGTTTCAGATTTATGGAAGTCCCTGGACCAAAAATTTGCCTTATCAGTTTACGCCACGCCCTAATTTTGGCGCTAAAGATCCTTTCCTGAACGGTAAATTATGCTTTGGTGAAAACCTTTCCGATTATCCTGAAGATTTGCGCGCACTGAATATTGACTGGCTTTTGAAATCTTACAGTAATTACAAAAATCCTGCGCAGGATTTCTTCCTGAAAAACCTTTTCTTCGATAAATTGGCCGGAACCGACGAACTTCGAAAGCAAATCGTTGCCGGGAAATCTGCCGCAGAAATCAAAGATTCATGGAAAAAAGGACTCGAAGATTTTCAGAAAATCAGAACGAAATATGTGATGTATGAAGATTAAATAGCAGGAATAGAAGATCGGGTTGATCATCCAATGCACAATTTTTTAAAACATCCATCATCTTTAAAAACTTGCCTTCACCTGCACCGATCCTATATGTATCGTTCTTTCTCCCGAATTTCTGCCTTCGTAGTTCATATTCAGTTGGATGAATGAATTGATGGATTGCTGTAAAAATAGGGACCACACCTGATTTTTCCCAGGCTTCAAACCATCGAGCATTTGGTTGCCGACAATCGAAAAATTGTTTCCTGAAAAGTCGTTACTGATGAATGAAAAACTGCCGCGCACCGAAGTTTTTCTGCGTTCCCACTGCAGACTTCCGGTGAGATCAAACGTTTTTAAAAATTCTTCACCATCCATTCTTTTTTTCTGGCGTAAAGCTGAAGAAAGTTCAGCCTGAACTGCTTCTGTGAATTTATAAGTGGCTTTTGGTTTTGTCTCGAAATTATTCAGAATATAATCTCTGGAATTGAACAATTGTGACCCGTTTTCAATATGATGCGCCGAGTTTTCCCAATCAACACGGAAATCTTTGCTGAACCAATAGCCAATATTTAAAAAATGGGAATCCTGGCTGCGTTCCTCATTGCTGAAATTGGCATTTACCAGATTATCATTCGCAACGAATCGGTAATTCCCGTTCCAGCCGGATTTTTCGGTCGGATTGAATTGTGCTGAGGCCAGGAAATTCTGGTTTTTAAGGATTTGGTCTGCATTTTTTTCAAAAGGATTCAGAACCAGTACTTTTTCTCTTTTATAAAATGAGTTTTGGGAATTGAGTGAAATATTGAAGTTCCAGCGTTTCAGAAACTGATTTTCAGAATTAAAAACCACGGAAGGATTCACAAATAAGGCCAGCTGCATTTTGTTTTTATTCGACGGTATATAATTTACCGTATTGGTATAAACCCTGATATACTGCGCCAGATCGGCATATTCGGCGATTTCAAATTCATCAAGCTGCTGAATTCCGTCGCCGTTATAATCCGTCCATTTATAAACGCCCTGTCCGTCGGTCACTTTTATGTATTGAAATTCCCGCTGCGCTTCCTGCCCGTTTCCGAGTTCATAAAAAGCCTGCAAACGCATTCCGTTTCTGAAAAGCTGCTGGTTGTAAAGAATATTTCCTACTACAAAATCCTGATTAAGATTTGCTGCAACATCCTGATTCTGATAGTAAAATTTTCGGTAATGAATCAACGCATTCAAACTAGTTTTTTCCGTTTTAATAATTTGACTTTCCGCCATGATTCCCAAAATATGGTTCATATTTTCGAGGGAATTGTTCCGCACCGAATCATTATCTCGGAAATACATCCGCGTAAGTAATTTAGTGCGGGTAGAATCGCTGATTTTTTTCTGGATGAAAATTTCTTTCCAGCTGAAACTCGTTACATCCAGCTGATTGGTTTCGTTGAAGTTTTTCACGTTATGTTCCATACTTCCGCCCATAGCCCAGCTGCCTTTTGGCGTAGCAAATTCTGAAATAATACCGCTACGGACGAATTTTGTGTCCTGAAAAGTCGCTTTCGTGTCGAGGTAAGAAAAATTTCCTTTGGTATTGAATTTCCCTTTAACCCAGCCGAAATCCAGGTCGTTTTTGATGCCGGTATAAGAATTTTTTTCGTCCAGATAATTAAGTTTATAATTCAGGAAAGAGGTGTTTTTCCATTCATTTAAAAAATTAAAAATAAAACGGTTCTGCGTTATCTGGTTGAATTCCTGAGCCAAATTAAAATCACGCGAAAACTCCACATCATTGATTCTGTCGAGAATATGAAACTGTGAACTGAGATGTTGATACTCGAAACCTGGTGTTCCGCGCCAATTATTTTTTGCAAACGTTTTGTTCCCGAAAACCCTTGCGGCGTAACCGATATTTTGATTTGAGTCTTTGGATGAGAAAAGATTCACATCGAAATTACTCATCGAAACATCAGCCCCAATCTTACCATTGTTCAGTAAAAATTCGGAATTGGCAGAAAAAACCTGGGTTTTCTGTGGCGACGGAAGTTTTCTTACGGCCTGGTATTCGCCCATATTCGCTCCTACATATTCGAAAACGCGGCCGTTGTTGGTGGTTTGTTTGATACGGTAATCGCCCAGGTTTTGTCCGAAATAAGTGTAGGCAACCTGATATAAAGTTTGATTTTGATCAGTTGAAAATTCGTAATAATTCCCGTTCGGACTTTGAATAAGCTGGTATAGAATTTTGTTAACATCATACTCCGAAACCGTTCCCGACGGCGCATACATCAAATCGGGATTGTTACCCGCGTTGGCCAGGATCTGTTCGTCTTCTTTACTTAAGTTCAGGGAAAGTGGCGCGTTTTTATTGTCGTTTTCCATAAACCAGTTGAAACCGAATTTTGATTTTTCCCTTTCATGTCGGATACCGCCGGTCACCAGAAATCTGGTGTAATTTCTGTTCGTATAATTGTAGGAAATCGTAATAAAATTCTGTTTAAAAATGGGTCTGAAACTCGTGAACGTAATTTCTCCGGTGTTGTAATTGATGACGTAATCCTGATTTTCGCCGCGTTTCATTAAAATCCCGTCGATGTAAACATGCTCCGAACCCGAAATGATGGTAATGAACTGCTCGCCGTTTTTGCCGGTCAACCGATAAGGTCCTTGATTTCCTTCCACGCCCTGAAAGCGGACGCGGTGGAATTCACTTCGGGCAACGCCTGCCGAAACATCTACAAAGGTTTTATTTTCGTTCCCGAAACCGGTTTCAAACTGCAATCCCATACTGCGCCGCTGGAAACGACCGAAATAAGTCGCTTCATCCAGCAAATCCAGATGCCCGGCGCGGAGAATAGAGCGGTCCTTAATATTGAGCTGCATATAGATTTTGTCGAATTCTTCCAAAGTCTGCGTGTAACCGTCGGCCTGAATAGGTAAATTATGGTCAGAAATTGAAGCCAGCACGGAAACATCTTTGGAAAGTTTACCGGAAATCTGTAAATCCATGGAACTTTGAACGCTCTGTCCCTGATTGTTACCAAAAGTAATTCCCCGGATGATGGAGCCTTTCGAGTTCAGGTCTCCCAAAATTTGCGAACGGGTGTTTTTAACCAACACTCCCTCGTCAATAATAATTTTATTCTGAGTTCGAATGAAATCTAAAGTGTCTTTCGAAAAAACATCTTTTTCAATCTTTGCTGCGAGTATGGAATCCTTTTTAAGAGAATCTTGGATATTTGGATTTTTCCATGTGAAAATCTGAGCATCAGTAATCTGTAATGCAGCAAAAACCAAAATGGAAAGGAATAATTTTTTAGCCAAAGCTTGTCTTAAAAAGTTTTTGTAAAAATAACGAAAAACAGTCTCTAAAATTGCTGTTGCATATTTAATACTAATTTAACTCAGTTGTTATGATATATGCAAAAAAGATTGTAGTTTCGCAGTCTAAATTATTAATTATTAAATTTTTTAAAAAATGAAGAAATTCTATTCTTTAGTTGCGGCAGTTATTTTTGCTGCAACGGTAAATGCACAATCTACAATTTTTAGCGCTAATTTTAATGATGTTAGCGGAACTGGAGGTAACGATGGTTTATGGAGCGGCTCAGCTGCAGGTACGGCTGCAACAGCACCAGCGGGATGGATTTACTCAAATATGTACGCGGGTAACGCCTGCTTAAAAGGAGGTACTGGATCTAAATTAGGATCGATTACGACACCTGAATTGACTGATTTATCTGGAAATGCAACTCTTACTTTTAAAGCAGGGGCTTGGGATGGTAGTAATGAAAAACTAACACTGAATGTATCTATAATTGGTGGCGGATCTCTTGATGTAAGTACAGTTACTTTAGTTAAAGGAGCTTTTACTACATACACAATTCAAATTACTGGGGGTAATTCAAGCAGTAAATTAGTATTTGCTGCCGCAGTAGCATCAAATAACAGATTCTTTATTGATGAAATTCTAGTTACTGCACCAACTCAGGCCGTTGGTGATGTAAATGCAACCAAAGCAAACTTAGTAAAAAACACAGTTGTTAACAACGCGATCTTATTCGCTGCAAAGGCTGATGTACAGATTTTATCAATGAACGGACAGGTAGTAAAATCTGCTTCTGTAAACGAAAATACTTCACTGGATGTAACTTCTTTAGCAAAAGGAACTTATATCGTAACAGGTATGGTGAACGGTAAAGCAGTTTCACAGAAAATTATCAAAAAATAACAGTTTTAAATAATTGTTAAACATTGAATACTTCTCTTCTGAGAAGTATTTTTTTTGTAAATTTACAGTCCTTTAAAAAGAATATAATTAAAATCAATTACAATGAAAAAAATCTTTACAATTTTAGGTTTAGTTTCGGCTACAACAATCATGTTTGCCCAAACGAATTTAGTGCAAAACCCTGGTTTTGAAAGCGACTTAACTTCCTGGGCAGCTGGTACCGGAAGTGGTTATACTGCTCCTGCAATTTTAACTACTAATCCACATAGCGGTTTAAAATTAGCGGCTTACGAACTTCCTTCTGCTACTACAGGTTTTTATCAAAATGTTGCAATTGCGGGAAGTACTCAGTATACACTTACATTTTGGTACAAAGCGTCTACTGCTAGACCAGAAGGTACTACTCAAAATAATATTTTCAGATTGTGGAGTGTTATGAAAGATACAACTGGAACTCCGGTTTATAATTCTGCAACGGCTAATGATGACCCATTAAGATCAAACAACGGATATTTACCAATCGCTCCAACTGCATGGACTCAGCATACAGTAGTATTTACTTCTCATCCTTCAGCTGCAAGTATAGATGTAGCTTTCAGATCTTATGGTAGTGGTTCTTCTTACGTTGATGATGTACAATTGGTACAGGGACTTCTTGCAGTTACAGATGTTACTGCGTTCGACAAGTCAGTTAAAATGAATACGGTAGTAGGAAACGAACTTCGTTTGATCCTTCCAGGAAAAGCTACTGTAAACATTTATACAGCAGACGGACGTTTGGTAAGCTCTAACAGAGTTGATAACGGACAGGCAATTAATACCTCTTCAATGGCAAAAGGAAATTATATTGTAACTGTAGATAACGGATCTGCGAAAGTGAGCAGAAAAGTAATCAAAAACTAATATTTTATTTCTTTAAATATGAAAGCCGCTTTTCTAGCGGCTTTTTTAGTTTTTGTTGTCCTCGCTCCACTCCAACATCCAGTGATCAGGATCCATCACCCAATGTTCTCCTAAAACCACCCTCTCCTGAAGTAATTTGTAATTGCGTTGAAATTAAGAATCAAAGTAAAACGGATTCTGCTTCCATAGTCTTTAAAAGAAGGCTCAAATCCAAGAGAACTCTGGATCGGGAAGTAAATCTCCAGAAAATCCGGAATAACCTTTACCTTAACACCTGAATCCCAAATGAACTGTGGATTCATCAACCGGTTTTTATACACACCGGCATCAGCATATACGTTAAACCATTTCCACACATGAGAATCGATATTAACCGAGGTAATCCACTGGTTAGCCGAGTTCCCAACATGCGACTTGAAACCGCCTTCGGCCAGAATAAACTGTTGAGAAAACAATCCTGAAGTGGCACTTTGCCCTAAGAGCCCATACGAAAATGCATAATTCGAAACCCTTGAAATCCCGTAATCAAAAAGATTGTTCTTTGTTTTATTGGTGATGAAGTAGCCGCCAAAAAATCTGAAACTTACCTTTTTATCCTGCGCATATTCCCAGCGATAAAATGCTTCTGCGGAAATCTTCTGGAAATCTTCCATCCACTGCAGGTTGGTACTGAAGGATTTTTCATGAATAATGCTTCGGTCTGCATAGCCATAACCCAGATTCCAGAGGTTGTATTTGGCATATTCGGTCTCTTCCATAAGCGGATTCAGCTCCTTTTCGAAAAAATTATAAGATAATCCTAAACTTCTGCCAATATCGGTTCGCGGGTTTTTAGTGAAATTAAAACTCGTAAAAGCAGAAACTTTTCGGTATGTTAAATCATAATCATAATGAAAGTGTGAGGCTGAAACACCCAAATCGAGATTTCTGTAGAAACTGTTGGCAGGTTGAAAAGAGTAGGCTACACCGGCTGAACCGGTTAGTTTCCCTGTTCCTGAACTGTAAAACGGAGTGAACGAATAGTTGAATTTACGCTCAAAAAAAGAAGTGTTCCTGAAATTAAGTCCAACCAGCACTTTATCATAAGCGTTGAAGTTTAACCTTGGATTCAGGTAAATCTCATTATATTCCGGATTGGGAATGTCTTTAAAAAACTTGAATCTTATTTTCTTGGTATTGGCAAAAAGTCCTTTGGTATAAAGATAATTGTCGCGGAAATTGTTTTCCGGAAAAATATATTCACTGTTCACCACGATTTTTTCAGCATCAGATTGTGGGATATTATAAATTTTTTTGGCCTTGGAATCGTCGGTATCAAACCAGAATTCTTTCACCTCTCCGCCGGCAGTTTGTGTTTCGATTTTGAAGGGAATAGGAAGTTCGGTGTTTTTCGCAATCTTTACCTGAAATTCATCACCCGATTTGGTATATCTTTTCAAGTTAAAGTTTACCCGGTTTTTCTTTTGGATAAAGGGATCGAAGAAATCCGAGGAATAACCGGAAGCCAGACTCAGCTGGTCCATAAAATCTTTCTGGTCGGCGTGGCTGCGCGCATTTTTTGATAAATATCCACTGATAAAATCATCGAACTTTTCAGTACCCATTTTCTCGGCAATAAAAGAAAATAAGCTTCCTGTTTCGAAATGACTGATGGCGTTGGCGTTGAAATTACTCAACTTTTCGAAAGATTCTCCGATCGGCTGATCCAGATTCTGCGTCATGATGTACTGATACGTGAGTCCATAACGTTCCTTAAGTTTCAGGTCGGATGCATACAAAAGTTTCAGTGGTTTAAAACCGAAAACTTTTAGATTTTCCGGCAGTTCTCCCAGCAGTTTTTTCTCCGGATAATAGCGGTCGATATACTGTATTTCCAGATAAGTTTTCAGGCCGTTGGTGAGCCAGTGGTCTTTTCTTTTTTCGAAAATTGTGGCCTGTGCGACAATTTTTTTGGAGAGAATGCTGAAATAATTCAAATCAGTTTTCTCGGCGTCACTGAAAAGCTGGTATTTGAATTTCCAGAATTTAAGGTCATCAATTCCGGTGAAATCTTCACTGTCCCGGAATTTTTCTGAAATGAAAATTTTTTCCGGCAGAAATCCGGTTTTATTTTTAATGAAATTAAGCTGTAGCGGCAGGTAAAACTCCAGATTTTGTTTTTCGGCTTCATCCAGATGGTAACCGAAATCAATTTCTGTTTTTTCACCATCAATCCTGGTAATAATCTTTGAAAAATTGTTTTCAGAAATCAGAAATTCAGGATCGCGGTTAAGGGTTCCTTCAAAATAATTGGGCTGAATTTCTTTGAGGTTACTCTGGGAATAATAATTGGGCGGAATGTTCAGATTTACCTTCCAGTAAATGCCCGGACTTTGGTTTTCTTCAATATCGAGATAATATCTTTCCTGCGACGAATCATCAGCAAATCGGTCCGGAACAATGAAAAAATATTTCAGCATCCACTTTTTACCGTCGCTTCCGTAACCTGTAAATTTCTGTAAAGGCAGGTCTATAACATATTGAAGGGATATCTTAACCTGTTCGCCAGGTTTCAGACTTTTAGAAAGCGGAATAAAAATGTTTTCGTCATCTGTGGAAGGGCTTGTCACAGTTTTATCTTCAATTTTAATTTCCAGATTTTCTACGCTTCCTAATTCATGACTTTTGGCAAAGTAAAGATCACTTTTGCGGTCTTCCAGTTTTCTTTTGGCGAGTGGGGTAGTACAGGTTTTATAGGCGGCAGTCCAATTGAGGAGTTTGATGGTATCTGCATCAGTAGACGAAATATTGGTATAAACAATATCCTGATTTACAGTTATTTGTCTTTGGTTTGCTTTAATTTCAGCTTCGATGTAAATGCTGTCCTGCTGCGCCGAAACCGCAACATAATTCAAAATCAGTAAAAAGCCGCAGAAAATTCTATTCATTTTAATGTAACCCTCAAATATAATGATGTTTTTCGTAAACCGATTTAATTATAATTTATTTACAAATAATAATTAATTTTGATTAAAGTTCAGCATTTGCGAAAATTATACCATATTACGTTTCTTCTGGGAATTATGTGCGTTCAGCCTGTGTTCTCTCAGGTGACTGAGATGACCGAGCCTTTGCTTGTCGATCTTAAAAAATCTAAAATCATCACGAGATTCACTCCTCCCAAAGGATATTTCTGGATGAAAGAGCAACCCGGAAGTTTCGGTGAATATCTGGTGAATTTTCCGCTGCATCCTCCCGGTTTTCCGGT
>JAHRWY010000202.1:0-10806 GCA_019104935.1 Kaistella sp. | reverse complement strand
TCGGGCAAAATTTTAAGTAGAACCCATGTAAAAATCTGTCTTAAAAATGGTATGAAAATATTTGCGAATCTCAGCTTCTCTTGTGTATACATGAACTGTGATTTTAAGATTATTTTCTACTTTCAATCCATAATATTTTACATCAAAACTAAATTATAAAACATAGGAAAAGAAAAGAAGCAGAATTTTAAGACCTTTTTTTCATCATTCATTTTCAGATTAACATGAAAAAAACCGGATATAAAATCCGGTTCAATATTTGTAAAGCTGAGCTTTAGATTTCTCTTTTTACCACAGCAACAGGTTTTAATTTGATCAGTTTCATTTTATCCAGTAAAACCATAATCAGATAGGTCACGTCGATTTCGTGCCATCTTACCCCACCGAAATTTGCTCTTCCGCCGTGTTTGTGGTGGTTGTTGTGATAACCTTCGCCCATCATCAGCCAGTCGAAACGGAACAGGTTTTTAGAGGTATCTGAAACTTTAAAATTCACGTAGCCGTAAATATGTCCGAACCAGTTGATGATCACGCCGTGAATTGGTGCCATCATGTACGCAACCGGAAGCAGAATCCACTGCCACCACGCCGTTGCAAAGAAATAGAAAAATGCGGTATAGGCAACTGCCCAGGCAAGCCTGGAACCCCAAGAGCTTGCAAACCTATCAAAACCTTCCCATTGAGGAACGTTCTTCGTGAATTTATCCTCTATTTTTACCTTCTGCTGGTTGATCTGCTGGTAAATCGATTTCGTGCGCCACATCATCGTGAAAAGGTTGTGGTCGTATTTTGGGGAGTGCGGATCTTTTTCGGTGTCGGCATACGCGTGGTGCATGCGGTGCATTACGCCATATCCGTAAGCGGAGAGATAATTCGATCCCTGGGTGAGCCAGGTAAGAACATAACAAAGTTTTTCGCCGAAGCGCGACATTTTAAAAGACTGGTGCGCTGCATACCGGTGCAGGAAAAAAGTCTGAAAAAAAAGTCCTGAGTACCAAAGGACTGCAATAAAGATGATAATAACCATTAAAAAAAAATTTAGTCGTAAAGGTACGAATTTAAAAAGAACAAAACACTGCAAAACAGCGCACCCTTAGATAAATGCTATATCAATAATAAAAAATCCGGAAGATACTTCCGGATTTGTGTTTTATACCGCTTTCACGATAAAGTAATTTTTCTTGCCTTTCTGTAAAAGCAGAAACTTTCCGTCGATTAAATCTTTTTCCGCAACTTCGAAAGTGTCGTTTACTTTGTCTTTGTTGATGGAAATTGCGTTGCCGGACAATTCTCTTCTGGCTTCTCCTTTTGACTTCAGAAAGCCTGATTTTTCAGAAATTAAATCGATCACATTGCTGCCAACCACTTCACTTTTGGCGATTTCCTTTTGCGGAACGCCTTCAAAAACCTCCAGGAAAGTCGCTTCATCCAGATTCACCAAATCTTCAGCCGTGGATCTTCCGAAAAGAATTTCCGAAGCTTTCACTGCTTTTTCATATTCTTCGCGGTTGTGAACCCAAATTGTCACTTCTTCAGCCAGTTTTTTCTGAAGTTTTCTTTCGTGTGGTGCGGCCTGATGTTCTGCGATAAGATTTTCAATTTCTTCCTTGCTTAAAAAAGTATAGAATTTAATGAATCTTTCAGCATCGGCGTCGGTGGAATTCACCCAGAACTGGTAGAATTTATAAGGCGACGTTCTTTTCGGATCGAGCCAGTAATTTTCACCACTTTCAGATTTTCCAAACTTGGATCCGTCCGCTTTTGTGATCAAAGGAACAGTCAGCGCAAATGCTTCACCTTTTGCTTTTCTGCGGATCAGTTCAGTTCCGGTGGTGATATTTCCCCACTGATCTGAACCGCCCATCTGAAGTTTTACATTTTTCTCTTTATACAGATGCAGGAAGTCGTAACCCTGTAAAAGTTGATAGGTAAATTCAGTGAAACTCATGCCTTCTGCGCCGCCTTCACCGGTGATTCTTTTCTTCACCGATTCTTTGGCCATCATGTAGTTTACAGTGATGTTTTTGCCGATATCGCGGATGAACTCCAGGAAAGAGAATTCCTTCATCCAGTCGTAATTGTTCACAAGTTCTGCGCTGTTGCTTTCAGTTCCGTCAAATTTTAAGAATTTTGAAAGCTGCGTTTTCAGACACGAAACATAATGGTTCAGGGTTTCTTCATCCAGCGCGTTACGTTCAGTAGATTTTCCGGAGGGATCGCCGATCATTCCCGTGGCGCCACCCACCAACGCAATAGGTTTGTGACCGTGCTGCTGAAAATGGGCCAGAACTTTAATCGGAATCAGACTTCCGATATGCAGAGAATCCGCCGTAGGATCGAAGCCGATATACGCCGTAGTCATTTCTTTATTCAGTTGTTCATCGGTTCCGGGCATCATGTCGGCATACAGGCCGCGCCATTTCAGTTCTTCAATAAAGGGATTCATCTTCTAAAAAATTTTAAGAGGCAAAGATAGGATTTTTGAAGGAAATTTTAGGGCCGGATTTAGAGGAAAATCTTCAGCCCGAGTGCAAATCTGTGGAAAATTCAGCGCTCTTTTCCTTTCAGGACTTTTCCCCGCGGTTCGTCGCCTTCGTACAGCGCAATTTCGGAGTGCAGAAACTCAGCCGCTGCAGCTGAATCTTTGACTTTTACCGCACTGCGTTCCAACATTTCAGCTTCAAAGGGATTCAATAAATATTTCCGAAGTCCATTTTCCCGCCAGTTGATTCCCGTACTGCACTTTTTATAGATTTCACGCGCCAGCGACAGAGCATCCAGAAGTGCCTGGTTTGCACCCTGACCTTTAAACGGACTCATCGGATGAGCGGCATCACCAATTAAAGTAACAGATCCTGCATGTGCAAATGATTCTGAACTGAGTAAATCCCGGTCGTAAACGGGATAGCCGGAAATGAATCTCTCTTCCGTAGCTGCTAAAATTTCCGGAACCGGACTGTGCCAGGGTGTTCTGCGGATGGCTTCTTCTTTAAGAGCTCTGGCACCTTTTGTACTGAGGATTTTGGCTTCATCTTCAGGCATGGGAAAACTCAGCTGCCACATGACCGAATCAGCGTCATAAGGCATGATGTAAATTCTTTCATTTCCGTTGGCGGTTTGAAACACCGTCGCCGAATCCAGCAAAGAATGGTGGGGGAGGCCAACCGCCCTCAGCGGACAGATGCCCAGAATAACAATGCAGTCCAGATAGCGCAGCGGAGAAATCTTATCTCCAATCAAAAGACTCCGGACAGCGCTCCGGATTCCGTCGGCCCCTACAATGAGATCAGCTTTTTCCTCAACCGTTTCGCCGTTGACGAAAAAACTGAGGTTCATGCCGTTCTCTTTATTTTCCCCAAAACCGGTCAGCTGATATCCCCATTTAATGGAATTCGTATTGCCAAGCTGCTCTATCAATGCGGAACGCAGCGCCTGTCTGGCAATATGTACATTGGTTTTCCTGGCAGACGGTTTGTTGCTGCCTTCCAGCCATTTTCGCATTCCCCATTCGCCGACTGTTTTTCCCTCCGGTGTATGGACCAAATGTCGTGTAGATATCACACCTTTTTCCAGTTTCTGTATTCCGAACCCTTGAATTGCCTTGCTGGCCTGTTGAAGCGTAAGTCCATATCCCTGAGACCGCGCACCGAAACTCTGGTCACGTTCATAAAGCGTAAAAGGTATACCGCGGTGCAGACACGCAACCGCAAGCGCAGTTCCGCCAATTCCGCCGCCAATAACCGCAACATGAGGAAATTTTTCATGATTGGGAACTGGAAAATCTTCCGCCGGAATCAGTCCCGTTCCGGAACAGGTAGCACAGGGATAAAGATGGGCGTGCGGACGCACAGGCTCGGGAATTGCTCCATCGGATTTTTCATATTCTTCCAGGGCTTTTTCGTACCGGATTCTTACACCTTTTCGGATGCGCTGCTTTTTTTTGCCTTGCCCGGCGCATTCTGTACAAACCGTCCAGCGTTGTGTTGGATGTTCCATTATGACCGGTGTTTTTTAAAGTATGGCTTCGACATCTGTTCAGAAATTTCAGCAAAGATAATATTTTGCTCGCGGAAGATTTTTAATTTTATTACACACTATCAGGTTTCTAAGTTTTTCATTAAATTTTAAAAGCCTAATTTTGCACCCCGAAATTCAGATAAGAACCTGTCGTTAAATGTAAAGCATTCCGGTAGCCATTCTTGTTAATTATAAATCGATAAAAATTCAGATATGAAAAGAATTGGCGAACACCGAAAACTGCTTGGCGTTGACAAAACCGCGACTTTAAAAGAGTTAAAAACCATTTACAGAAACACGATGAAAGACGCGCATCCTGATAAATTTGTGAATGATGAAGCCGGAAAACTCGAGGCAGAAGAGAAAAGCAAATCGGTGATTGAAGCATACCACTTTCTCGTGAGCATCAACCCGGAAACACAGGAAAAATACAGAGAGGAATACACCGAAACCACTTCCAAATCAAACATTCAGGATTTTGAATATGAAAAGCAGATCCTGAAAATCCAGCACCTGAACGGTAAAATGTTCGAATACATTGGGGTTCCAAGAAATACTTATATCAAAATGGTGAACGCTGATTCGCCAAGCCGTTTTGCAAGAAGACACATCTACGGAAATTTTGTCTACAGAAAAGCTGGCGAGGCCATGGTAGATTAATTTACAGATAAAAAAACCTCTTTTAAATCATTTAAAAGAGGTTTTTTTTTGAACTGAACTTACTGGTTCTCTTCTTTTGCATCTGCCCAATGCTTCTCGCGCCAGTCCTGCTGTTCTATCTTGTTCAGGAACGTCCATGCAATGATGCGGCTGGATTTGTTGCCTGTGCCTAATGGAATTGTTTTCAGGTGGAAAATATCGGCTTCCTCCAGAAGTTTATAAATCTTTTTCAGGTTCGATTCCTTCGAAACCAAAGTCGAAAACCAATAGCAGTTTTTACTAAATTTCTTGCTTTCTGCGATCATGTTGCGGATAAAGGCAATCTCGCCACCGGGATAAATCAGTTCGTTACTGATGCCCGCAAAATTGAGTTCCGCCGCTGCAGTTTTGTTGCCGGTAAGATTCCGAACCTTTCTTTGGGTTCCTTTTTCAGCTTCCTCCGCAGATGAATGAAAAGGTGGATTGCACAGTGTGAAATCAATTTTTTCATCAGCCTTGAGCACGCCCTCGAAAAACAGTTCTGGATTTTCCTGAAGGCGGATTTCGATATGATCTTTTAATGAGTCGTTCGAGGCTGCAATATTTTTTGCCGCTACTACTGATTTTAGGTCGATATCGGAACCGATGAAGTTCCACCCGTATTCAGCGACCCCAATGATCGGGTAAATGCAGCTGGCACCCACGCCCACATCAAGCGCAGTGATTTTCTCCCCAGCAGGAATTCTTCCGAAATTACTTTGGCTCAGTAAATCCGCCATATAATGCAGATAATCGGCTCTGCCCGGAATTGGTGGACAAAGATTTTCTGAAGGGAAATCCCAGTTTTTAATGCCGTAGTAATGGCTCAGCAGGGCTTTATTCAGCAGTTTTACCGCTTCGGGGCTGGCAAAATCTACGGAATCATTTCCGTATTTATTGGGTTTGATGTGATTTGAAAGTTCGGGAACTGCAGTCTTCAGCGCTTCCAGATCATAGAGGTCGCGGTTTTTGTTGCGTACATGAAGCCTGGTTTTTTCACCGGTATTTTTTTCTGTGGACATATTGCTTACGTAAAATTTGAATCGGCTAAGCTACGAAATCGACAGGCGACATTAGAAACTTATCTTATTTTTCCTGAAAATTTAAATTTCATAACAGGTAAGAAACCGTATTATTGCGTGTGATGCAGCACTACATATTCCCAGGGCTTAAGTGAAAAAATAGTTTGGGCTTTCACTTCCTGCGGTTTTCCGGTGAAAAGATTGGTGTACATTCCCTGATCAAAATGGGTATCAAAATTCACCTGAACTGGGTCTTTGCTTAAATTCATAAAGGCCAGTACTTTGTCACCGTTTTTCTCGCGCACAAAAGAAATAACCTGATCCATTTGATCGTTCATGATTCTCACCATTTCGCCGCCATGCTTTCCGTTCCAGAGCGCCTGATTTTGATGCTTCAGGTTAAAAAGGGTAGTGTAGAGCACTTCGTTTTCGTGTTTCTTCCACTCTATAGGGTCGCGGTCGAAAAACTTCAGAGAGCGGTCCAGGCCCGCTTCCTGACCGCTGTACACGAGCGGCATCCCGTCCATGAGTGCAGTGAACACAATCGCGGATTTCAATGCCGGTCCGAAATTGCTGTACTGGTTCCCCTCCCACGAATTTTTGTCGTGATTATCTGTGAAGTTCATGCGGATGCCTTCTTTCGGGAAGATCGAGATATGTTCGGCGATATACGCTTCACTTAAAGTCTTCACACTTTTATTCTGGGTCGCGATCTGGTGCAGGATATTCCATAATGTCCAATTGTAGGTGGCATCGAAAGCTTTGCGGTGAAGTTCCTTGTCTTCGGCTTCCGCCAGCATAAATACCGGTTTTATGGTTTCGAGTTCTGCACGGGCATTTTCCCAGAAATCTATTGGTACAAAGCTCGCGACGTCGCAGCGGTACCCGTCGATATTGTATTCTTTTACCCAGAATTTCAGGGC
Source organism: Kaistella sp. (assembly GCA_019104935.1). GTDB lineage: Bacteria > Bacteroidota > Bacteroidia > Flavobacteriales > Weeksellaceae > Kaistella. The sequence goes on along the minus strand of JAHRWY010000202.1, from coordinate 4,166 downwards.
GTCGGTCATGTATTTTCTTAAAGCCGGCTGGCTGTAATCAAAGTCGATGATGTCATCGTAATCGCGCCACGGGGTCGACTGAAATTTTGCGTCACGTGATTTCGTATACCATTCCGGGTGTTGGGTCACCAGATTACTGTCCCAGCTGCTGTGATTCGCTACCCAGTCGAGGATCACGTACATTCCCTGGGCATGGATTTCCTTTACAAGGTTTCTGAAATCAGCTTCAGTTCCAAATTCGGGATTCACTTTCAGATAATCCTTTACCGAATAGTAACTGCCCAGACTTCCCTTTCTGTTCACGATGCCAATCGGCTGTACCGGCATCAGCCAGATAATGTCAATACCCATTTTTTTAAGCCGTGGCAGTTGTTTTTCTACAGATTTAAAGTTTCCTTCGGGTGAAAACTGACGGATATTCAGTTCATAAACTGTAGCATTTTTCACCCAGTCTGGGTTCGTGAGTTCGACATATTTCTTTTGCTGGTAGCGGGAATCGGTTGGCTGTGCATTCATGGTGATATAAAAAAAAGCTAAAAAGACGGTAATCACGTGAGTCATGATGTTGATTTTTTCAATGAATAAATGTAGTATTTAATTCGTAATCACTGTTCATTTCCATCTTCATAAAATTTAGGTGTAATCTTTGCTGAAACTCTTCAGTAAAATGAATCTAAAAATTTATAATCTAAAATTCAAAATCTCTATGATTCCCAAAAAGATCCACTACTGCTGGTTTGGAGGGCAGCCGAAACATGAACTGGCCGAACACTGCATTGCTTCCTGGAAGCGCATTCATCCCGATTTTGAAATCATCGAATGGAATGATGAGAACTCGCCGCTGGAGGACAACAATTACGTAAAAGAAGCCTATGCACAGGGAAAATGGGCGTTCACTTCAGATTATGTGCGATCAAAAGTCATGTATGAACATGGTGGGATTTATATGGACACCGATATGGAGCTGAAACTTCCGCTGGATGAGTTTCTGGATGAGGAAGCGGTTTGTGGTTTCGAAGTGAAGGGCGTTCCGTATTCCGCTTTCTGGATGGCCGCGCCGAAACATCAGCTCGCAAAGGATTTTGTGGATTGGTACGACAGTCAGGAGGGATTTAAGGAGCGCATCAACACCGATATCTTTTCAGAAATGCTCGAGAAGAATTACGGTGCCGACCGGTTCAGCGATACGGTTCAGAACCTCAAACATGGCGTTACGCTTTATCCGTCCGTTTATTTTTCTCAGGATCTGCCGAAAAATTATGTGAGTCATCATTTCAATGGCTCCTGGTTTGGTGGCGATGCCGAAAATACACACAAGAAAATGGTGAATGTCTATGGACTTCTGGAACGGCTGATTCATTATCCCGATGCAGCAAAATCTGTGAAAAGCATCCTCAACGAACATAAAATTATCGAGGTGAAAGACCTTCTGGATTTAATTCCTGAAGATGAAATCAGAAAATATCTGGCGGAAAAAGATTCACACTAAGCGCAAAGGTGGAGATTCAGCCCGGATTTTTTGCATATTTTTTTGAAATCGGCGCAATATATTTCGCACTGTTTCTTAAAAAATACATTCTGTTCGGGCAAAATTTGCCGTTAGAACTTTACCATCATTTTTTACGGATTATGAGTTGCCAACGTACTTCTTCACCACTTCTTCGAAACTGTCGATATCGAAAGGCTTGGCAAGAAATTCGTCTGCGCCTGCTTCACTGGCCAGTGCGCTGATGTTGCTGTTCGCTGAAAAGTAGATCACGGGAATGTGTTTCAGTGCTTCGTTGGCTTTGATCAACTTTGTGGCTTCAATTCCGCTGATATCCGGCAGCCAGTTGTCCATGAAAATCAGGTCGGGCATATAACTGCTGACCTGTTCTTCTACACTGTTGGTGGTAGGCGAAGTTTTCACTTCCAGGCCAAGATCTTCGAGAATTTCTGTGCAAAGCTCCAGAATTTCGATATTGTCATCAAAAATAAATACTTTTTTATTCATAGGATATTCAGTCATTAAGGTAAGTTATTAATATATTCCGACATTTCGTGGGATTTCAGTACGGCATCTACGTCCACATTGGCCAGGGCAGCTTCGGGCATAAAGCTCACCACCGCCGAAGCCGGATCCTGCACAAGGGCCATGCCTCCAAATTCCTTCACAATTTTCAGTCCTGCCGTTCCGTCGCTGTTGGCTCCCGAAAGTAAAAGGCATACCAGATTTTCTTTAAATACTTCGGCGGCACTTTCGAACGTCACGTCAATCGATGGGCGGGAAAAGTTTACTTTTTCGGAGGCATCAAGAGAAAAACTGTGGTCATTTTCAATGAGCAGATGGTAATTGGGTGGCGCAATGTAAAGGGTTGCGGGCAGCATCACTTCTTTTTCTTCTATTTCTTTCACCTTCATTTCGGTCTTTGCAGCCAGCAGATTGGTTAAAATATCGTCTTTTCCGGGTTTGCGGTGCAACACCAGAATGATGGGGAAACGAAGTGCAGGGTTCAGTCCCGGAAGTAATTTCAGGATGACCTCCAGGCTACCGGCTGATCCGCCAATAAGCAATGCTTCACAGTGTTTCATAATTCATGGATTTTGCGCCAGATTTTTTCACCTTTCAACCGTTCAAAGTTTTTGGCAACGCTGGAGAAATCGAGTGTTTCTTTGGTGCCTAAAGCCAGGTAGCCGAATTTTTCCAGACTGTTGTTGAAGAGTTCAAAAACTTTATTCTGCAGGGGCCGGTCGAAATAGATGAGGACATTTCTGCAGAGGATCAGCTGGAACTCATTGAAGGAATTATCTGTCACGAGGTTATGGGTCGAGAAAATAATTTTCGATTTCAGTTCATCTTTCAGTTTCCCCAGAGAATAGTTTGCGGTGTAATAGTCAATAAAATGTTCGCTTCCGCCGGCTGCGATATAATTTTCGCTGTAGAGCTGTATTTTGTTGAGCGGAATCATGGCCTGGCCTGCCGTTGCCAGCACCTCACTGTTGATGTCTGTTGCATAAATGAGGGATTTGTGCAGCAGATTGAGTTCTTTTAAGAAAATCGCTACCGAATACGCTTCTTCTCCGGTACTGCAGCCTGCGACCCAAATTCGGATAAACGGATAGGTGCCGAGTCGGGGTAAAATTTCGTTTCTCAAGGTTTTATAAAAAGCCGGATCGCGGAACATTTCCGTTACATTAATCGTGATTTCCTCAAGAAAACGTTTGAAATAGCCGGGTTCGGTTCTTATTTTATACCGGTATTCGGCAAAACTCACGAATTTATCCATTTCATAAAGTCTCAGAATCCTTCGTTTCAGGGAAGCTCTGGAATAGCCTGTAAAATCGTAGCCATACACTTCCAGCACATCCGAAAGCAGAATTTCAATCAGTTCATCGCTATGTTCTGTTGATTTCAACACTTCAGTCAATTAGTTTATTCAGTAATACAAGCAGTTCTTCTACATTTACGGGTTTGCTGATATAGCCGTCGGCACCTGCCTCCAGGCATTTTTCCCGGTCCCCCGTCATGGCCTGAGCGGTAATGGCGATTACAGGTATGTTCTTCAGGGCGGTATCGTTTTTCATTTTGCCGATGGCTTCATAACCGTCCATCTCAGGCATCATCATGTCCATGAGTACAGCCCCGATATTTTTGTTTTCCTCCAGAAGTTCCAGTCCTTTCACTGCACTTAACGCGGAAAGACATTGATACTTTTTAGCTTTGAGTACTGCGGTGAGCGCGAAGATATTTCGGCTGTCGTCGTCGATGATAAGTATTTCCTTTTCGGTATTCATTATAATAAGGAATTTTTAAATTTTATCGTACAGCCAAACCCGGAGAAGGGAAATCAGCTGATCTATATCTACAGGTTTCGAAATATAATCTGATGCGCCTACGGCGATGCATTTTTCGCGGTCGCCCATCATGGCCTTAGAGGTTACCGCGAGCACCGGCAGGTTTTTAAACTCAGGCATGGTGCGGATTTCGCGGATACTTTCGTATCCATCCATCTCGGGCATCATCATGTCCATCAGCACCACGTCGATTGATGGATCTTTCTTCAGCGTATTCAGTGCTTCTTTGCCATCCATCGCAGGAATCACTTTCATACCGTGCAGTTCCAGGGCTTTAGTAAGTGAAAAGATATTCCTTACATCATCATCTGCAATCAGTACGGTTTTGTCTT
>JAHRWY010000167.1:0-23816 GCA_019104935.1 Kaistella sp. | reverse complement strand
CTAGAGAGATAAAGTCTATAGTAGTAGGTCTACTTTTTACATGGGGAGATCCATTGGATTTAAAGGATATTTCTGCAGTTTTAGAAATGTCTGAAAAGGAAGTAGAGCCAATTATCAAAGAACTTATAGATGAGTTAGATTATAATAGAAATGGATTAAGGATTATTAAATTCAATAATCTATATCAAATTGGGACAAGACCTGAGCACTATGATTGGATAAAAAAGCTCAATAATAGAAAAAATGCAAAGAATCTTTCACCCGAACTTCTGAAAAAAGAAGAAGCCAAACTTTTTCTCAGCCACACCGAAAACACCGATCTTGTCATTCTTCTCGACGAAAACGGAAAGCAGTTCACCAGCCGAGAATTTGCCGGAAAAATCGACAACTGGATGAATTCATCGGTTAAAAAAGTCTCTTTTTTTATCGGCGGAGCGTATGGATTTTCCGATGAAATTTACCAGCGTGCGAACGAAAAAATGTCGCTATCGAAAATGACCTTCACGCACCAGATGATCCGTCTATTTTTTGTAGAACAGATTTACCGCGCCGACCAGATTCTTCAGGGAAAACCTTATCATAACGACTGATGCATCATATTCAATTCCCTTTGAATATCCATCACCACATCAACCTTTTTCGTATTTTTGTTTTATGACTCAGGATTTAAGTTTACGCACGGTTACCGTAATGCGTTACATTTTGCCTTTAAGAGAAGGCGGCTCGCTGCCCGCCTTGGCGGAAGCGGATGACGATTTTAAATATGTGCTGAAATTCCGTGGCGGCGGTCACGGCGTAAAGATGTTGATTTCTGAACTTTTGGGCGGAAAAATCGCAGAAGTTTTGGGCCTTAAAATTCCCGAACTTGTTTTTGCAAACCTGGATGTAGATTTCGGGAGAACCGAAGGCGACGAAGAAATTCAGGATTTATTGAAATTTTCAGAAGGTTTGAATCTTGCGCTGCATTTTCTTTCCGGAGCGATTGCGTATGATGGTTCCGTAAAAATCGATCCTTTGCTGGCTTCAAAAATCGTATGGCTCGATGCCTACATTACCAATATCGACCGTACTTTCAAAAACACCAATCTGCTGATGTGGCACAAGGAACTTTGGGTGATCGATAACGGTGCGTCGTTCTATTTCCATCATTCGTGGATGAATTTTGAAAAGCATGCGGTGAGTCCTTTTGCGTATATAAAAGATCACGTCCTGCTTCGCCAGGCTTCGATGCTTGATGAAGCCGATGCTTTTGCCAAAACAGTTTTAAATGAAACTATTCTGCGCCAGATTGTAGAACTTATTCCTTTGGATTGGCTGCATTGGAACTATACCGATGATTCACCGGAAGAAATTAAAGAAGTGTATTTTAATTTCCTGAAAACGCGACTCGAGAATTCCCATAACTTTGTAAATGAAGCGAAAAATGCAAGAGGTTAAAATTTACGAATACGCGGTGATAAGGCTGGTTCCCAAAGTTGAAAGAGAAGAATTTTTCAATATTGGCCTGGTGATGTTTTCGAAACGTGAGAAATATATTCGGGTGGAGTTTCACGTTTGTCCGAAAAAATTTGAAATGATGCATTGCGCGATTGATTTTGACGATATCCTTCAGAATCTGGAGAATTTCAAACATGTGGCGAGGGGAGAAAAAGAAGGCGGAGAAATCGCAGCTTTTGATATTCCCGAACGTTTCCGGTGGCTGACAGCGGTAAGAAGCTCGGTGATACAGACTTCGCGGCCGCATCCGGGTAAAACTACCGATTTGGATGCTACTTTTGAAAGGTTGTTCGAGGAATTAGTGAGATAGTACGCAAGAATATTATTTTCGGAGGCAAGAATGTTACTTACGGTAGCAAGAATGTTGCTTGCGAAGGCAAGAATTGAACTTACAGAGGCAAGAATGTTGTAAAATAAAAAAGAATGCGCCTGATGGCGCGCTTTCTTTTATGTCAAAATTGTTTAAATCTTCGTCAGCTTGGCAAATTTCAGGATCAGGTTTTTCTCCCCTTCATGCTGGAATTTAACTTTAGCTTTAATGTTTTGGGGATCGGTTCCGTCTAAAAATAAAACTTCGCCCACCCCAAATCTGTCGTGACGTACTTTGTCGCCGACTTCAATATTTTCCGACGAGGCACCGCTGGGATTGGTGATTCTTGCGTTCGCCACAGGTTTCAGATTCTGAGGTGGTGGCAACGGTTCGTTTCGCTGAATACTTTTCTTTTCTTCTTTCTTTTTGAAAAATTTGGGAACAGCAGGTTCATCATCAAAAATATTCGATTTAAGACCGGAATGGTTCACAAAACGACTCTCCATAGCTGGATTGATGAATTCCAGATGCTCAGCATCCATCTCGCTTAAAAAACGCGAAGGTTCAGCATCTGTGATTTTCCCCCACTGAAATCTGGAAACTGCATAGGAGAAAAACGCCTGCTTTTCGGCCCTCGTAAGCGCTACATAAAACAGCCTTCGTTCTTCTTCCAATTCTTCACGGGTGGAAGAACTCATGAAACTCGGGAAAAGATTTTCTTCCAGACCAACCAAATGAACCACCGGAAATTCAAGACCTTTTGAGAGGTGAATCGTCATGAGTGAAACCTGGTCGCCATCATCTTTTTTATCGTTCTGCGTATCGGCAGAAAGTGCAATATTCTCCAGAAAACTTGAAAGCGAGGGGTCGCCGTCTTCCAGCTGCTGCTGTTCTTCGATGAATCCCTGCATGGAGTTCATCAATTCCTGAACGTTTTCTACCCTTGAAATTCCTTCGGGAGTCTGGTCGTCTTTCAGGAACTTAATCAACCCGGTACGTTTGGCAACTTCCATGGCAACGGTGTAGGCATTTTCGGTCTTCAACATCACCTGAAAAGCTTTAATCATTGACCAGAAATCTGCAAGTTTAGTCAGGATTCCGTTATTTAAACCCAACTGCGGAGCATAAATACCCAGATTATCTAAAACGCTGCTGATAGACACATTTTGGGAATCTGCAAAAACAATGAGTTTATTTTGGGTAGTTTCGCCAATTCCACGTGCCGGAAAATTGATGATTCTCGTCAGCGCTTCGCTATCGTTTTCGTTGATGAGCAGACGGAGATAAGCCACCAAATCCTTCACTTCTTTCCTTTGGTAAAAAGACAGGCCGCCAAAAACCTTGTACGGAATATTTTTCCGTCGCAGCGCATCTTCAAACGCTCTGGTTTGCGAGTTTGTACGGTAAAGAATTGCAAAATCGGTAAATTTTCGCTGTTGGGAATTATGAAGTTCCCAAATATTTGACGCTACAAAATTGGCTTCATCAGCATCTGAAAGCGATCGGTACACCTTGATTTTGTCGCCTTCTTCGTTATCGCTGAATACATTTTTCTTGAACTGCTGCACGTTTTTGGAAATCACCACATTGGCAGCATTTACGATATTTTGGGTCGAGCGGTAATTCTGTTCCAAAGAAACGGTTACGGCATCGGGATAATCTTTTTTGAAGTTCAGGATGTTGTAGATATTCGCACCACGGAATGAGTAAATTGACTGTGCATCGTCGCCCACCACACAAATATTCTCGAATTTTGAAGCCAAAGCTTTCACAATCAAATACTGCGAATGGTTGGTATCCTGATACTCATCAACCAAAATATATCTGAAACGGTCCTGGTATTTCGCCAGCACATCGGGAAATCTTGTGAGCAGTTCATTGGTCCGCAGAAGCAGGTCATCAAAATCCATCGCACCGTTTTTGAAACACGCTTCAACATACTTCTGGTAAATCATACCCATATGCTTCATGTTTGCCCGCTCATCATTTTCAATAAGTTCGGGATTGTTGAAATATGCTTTTACGGTGATGAGATTGTTTTTGTAATTTGAAATTCTTGCCAGAACTTTCTTCGGTTTATAAAGGTCTGCGTCGATATTGAGTTCTTTCAGTACTTTTTTCAGCACGTTCAGTGAATCCTGGGTATCGTAAATGGTAAAATTTGACGGGAAACCCAAAAGATGCGCTTCGCTCCGCAGAATTCTTGCAAAAACAGAGTGAAAAGTCCCCATCCAAAGTGAACGGGCTTCGCTCTGCCCTACTACTTTTGCAATTCTTTCCTTCATTTCCTTCGCTGCCTTGTTGGTAAAGGTGAGCGCAAGGATATTGAAGGGATCTACCAGATTGGTAATTAAATGGGCAATCCGCATAGTAAGCACACGGGTTTTGCCGGAACCTGCGCCTGCAAGTACCATGAGTGGACCTTCTAACGTAGTTACGGCTTCATATTGTGCTTCATTTAATCCTTTCAAATAATCCATCTGGGCAATAAGTTTTGGGGAACAAATTTAAAGAAATATATACGGAACTCAAAAGGTGGTTTTGCTTTCGGTATAAGTAAAGTTCAGTTCCGTCATTAAACAAAAATAAAGCCCCGTTTTCGGAGCTTTACATCAATTTTTATAAATGTGAGCGCTTACGCTAATTTTACATTTACAGCGTTAAGTCCTTTGTTTCCTTGCTGAACTTCGTAAACCACCAAATCGTTTTCGCGGATTTTAGATGTTAATCCGGAAACATGAACGAAAATGTCTTCGCTACCGTTTGATGGAGTGATAAATCCGAAACCTTTTGTTTCGTTGAAAAATTTTACTGTGCCTTCTTGCATTGTATTATTGTTAATTATGTTATTATTTTACGAGCTGAATGTTTACAGCTGAAAAACCTTTAGGTGATCTTTCTTTTTCGAAAGAAACCTTGTTGCCTTTCTTCACGGCGTGTGCACAGTTGTTCTCGTGGAAGAAAATATTTTCCTGTGTACCATTTTCAGCGATAAATCCGTAGCCTTTATCACTTAAAAAAGTCACAATTCCTGTTTTTAAAGTTTCTTCAGCCTCAATTGGCGCGGCACCAAGCTGAATGTCGTTAAGATCAATACCTTCGCGGTTTTGTTCTCCTGGAGGCGTTTCTGTTAACTGCCCGTTTGCATCAACGTAAAGGAACATCTCGTCTAAAGCTTTCCCTTTGTTGTTGTTGTTTTTGCGCTCTTCACGCTTTAAAGATTTCTCTTTTTGTTTTTGAAGTTTTTTCTTGAAATTTTCTTTTTTTGAGAAAGAATCTGCCATATATTATAATCGTATTTAAGTTTATGATAACCACTTCGGCTCACTTTAGCCTCTAAATTTGACCTGATAATGAAATCTGAAAGCGCGTTCCCACGACATAAGAAATCGAAAATTCGGGTGATAAAGTATAAAAGCAGCTGCGAAATAGCGAAAACTGATAAGAAAAAATGTAGATTCTAAACGGTATTAGATAAAGCAAGGCAGTTGCCTCTTATAAATTATACTGCAAAGATACAATAATTAATCGGAGGAGACAAAAATGCTTACTACTGTAGAAATCTGCAATTCTAAATATTCAACAGAATATAATTATTAAGTGAAAGAATGTAACAAATACTGAATTCAAAAGACTTATCATGAAAATTTAAAATATAATATGAAAAAACGACTCCTTTCTGCTGCAGCTGTTTCGTTCCTTGGAATGATGATTAATGCACAGCAAATTAAATTCGAGGAATATGATCTTCCTAACGGGCTGCACGTAATTCTTCATCAGGACAACACCGCTCCTGTAGTGACAACGGGTGTAATGTATCACGTAGGTGCCAAGGATGAAGCAGTGGGAAGAACCGGTATGGCGCACTTTTTTGAGCATCTGCTTTTTGAAGGCACCAAAAACATCAAACGCGGCGACTGGTTCAAAATTGTTTCGTCTAACGGCGGAACCAACAATGCCAACACCACCAACGACAGAACTTATTATTACGAAACTTTCCCGTCGAATAACGAACAGCTTGGTTTGTGGATGGAAAGTGAAAGAATGAAAAGCGGCACCGTAAATCAGATCGGAGTTGATACCCAGAGAGAAGTGGTAAAGGAAGAAAAGCGTTTGAGGATGGATAACCAACCTTACGGAAATCTTTTTACCGCAGTACAGAACAATCTTTTCACCAAACACCCTTATCATTGGTCAACCATTGGTTCGATGGAGGATCTGAATGCTGCGAAACTTTCAGAATTTCAGGATTTTTATAAAAAGTTCTATATTCCGAACAATGCGACTTTAGTTGTTGCAGGCGACATCAAACCAGAACAAACCAAAAAATGGATTCTTGAATATTACGGCGACATCCCAAAAGGAACTGTGTACCCGAAAAATTTCCCGAAAGACGACCCAATTACTCAGGAAAAAGAAGTAACGGTTACCGATAAAAACATCCAGCTTCCGGCCTATGTTTTTGCCTACAGAACACCTTCAAACAAAGAAAAAGATGCCTATATCCTCGATATGCTTTCGTCTTATTTAAGCAGCGGAAAATCATCAGTACTTTATAAAAAATTAGTGGATCAGGAGAAAAAAGCACTTCAGGTTCAGGCTTTCAACCAAGGTCTTGAAGATGCGGGAATTTTTGCGTTCTTCGCTATTCCGATGGGTTCTACCACTAAAAATACGCTTCAAAGCGACATCGATGCGGAAATTAAAAAGCTTCAGACTACCCTGATTTCTGAAGAAGATTACCAAAAACTGCTGAACCAGTTCGAAAATCAGTTTGTAAACTCAAACTCTTCAATTCAGGGAATCGCAAGTTCTTTGGCGACCAACCACGTATTGATGGGCGACACCAACCTCATCAATAAAGAACTGGACATTTACCGTTCTGTATCAAGACAGGATATTATGAATGCCGCAAAAAAATACCTTAACCCAAACCAAAGAATCATCATCAATTACTTACCTGAAAAAAAATAATCCATGAAATACAACTTTAAATATATCGCGGCCGCATTTTTAATTTCAGGAATGCTGTCTGCACAAAAAATAAATAAGGACGAAATGCCTAAACCAGGCCCTACTCCAACAATCAACATAACGAAACCGAAAACTTTCACGCTGAAAAACGGACTTACCGTAATGGTGGTTGAAAACAATAAATTACCACGGGTAAACATGAGTCTTTCTATGGACAGACCGCCGGTTTATGAAGGAAAAATTGTTGGGGTAAGCCAAATTATGGCAGATCAGCTCGGTAGCGGAACAACGTCGATGAGCAAAGAAGATTTCAACAAAAAAATTGATTTCCTGGGCGCAAACCTTAATTTCTCTTCAGCAGGGGCGAATGCAAATACGTTGTCGAAATATTTCCCACAGGTTTTAGGTTTGATGGCGGATGCGATTGTAAACCCTAAATTTTCTGAAACTGAAGTAAAAAGCTCAAAAGACAGAATGATCGAAGGTTTGAAAGCCGACGAGAAAAACGCAAGTTCAATTGCGAACCGTGTTTCCACCGCGCTTACGTACGGAAAAAACACTTCCAGAGGTGAGTTTGAAACTGAGGAAAGCATCAAAAACATTCAGCTGGCTGATGTGCAGAATATGTACAATAAATATTACGCACCCAACAATGCATATTTGGTTGTAGTTGGTGATGTGAAATATAATGATGCTAAAAAAATGATTGAAAAAGCATTTTCAGGCTGGAAAAAATCGAACACCACTTTCGCCGCATTGGAACCTGCAGCAAACGTTGCAGCGACGGAAATTAATGTAGTTGATGTTCCTACTGCTGTTCAGTCGGTAGTTTCTGTTGGAAACATCAATAATCTGAAGATGAGTGATCCTAACTATTTCTCGTCGATGATTGCCAATTACATTTTAGGAGGCGGTGGTGAAGCCAGACTTTTCATGAATCTTCGTGAGAAAAACGGATTTACGTATGGCGCTTACTCCTCTCTTTCGGCAAGCAAATATTCGCCGTATTTCTCCGCGAATTCAAGTGTAAGAAATGAAGTTACCGATAAAGCGGTGAAAGAATTTATGAACGAACTGAATGCAATTTCTAAAGTTACTCCCGAGGAACTTGCTAATGCAAAAGCAAAACTGAAAGGAGACTTCATCCGTTCTTTGGAAAGACCGGAAACCATCGCAAGATTTGCACTGAATGAAAAAGTACAGAATTTGCCTGCAGATTTCTATACAAACTATCTGAAATCAATCGATAAAGTAACTGCGGCAGATGTTTCAGCAGCAGTGAAAGCCACAATTTTGCCAAACCAAAGCCGTATATTCGTAGCAGGTAAAGCTGCAGATATTTCTGAAGGTCTTGAAAAATTGGGTTATCCGGTTAAATATTATGATAATGAAGCCAATCCAACCGCAAAACCTTCTTCGCAGAAGATGGATGCAAGCGTGACTTTATCTACGGTTGCAGAAAAATATATTGCTGCCATCGGTGGTTCAGCAGCGGTTGAGAAAATAAATTCCATTACCACTGATGCTTCGGCAAAAGTACAGGGAATGGATCTCGACATGAACATGATTCAGGCAAAAGGCGCTAAAATGAGAATGGAAATCAAAATGATGGGCAACACCTTCCAGAAAATTGTTTTCGATGGTAAAGATGGTTTCATGGAGATGCAGGGACAGAAGACACCCATGCCGGAAGAAGCCAAGAAGGAACTTGCCGCTTCTACAGAGCTTTTCCCGGAGCTTGGTTTTGCTAAATCTGCAGATTACAAGCTTACAGGAATTGAAAAATTCGAGAATGAAGATGCTTACGTTGTAAAAAAAGATAAAAATACGTATTACTACAGCGTGAAAACAGGTCTGAAACTTGGCGAAACCAAAATGCAGAAAGGCCCTCAGGGAGAAATGGCAGTGCCTACTGTTTTTGGCGATTACAAAGTAGTTTCAGGCGTAAAACTTCCGTACAAAATGTCGCAGAATATGGGCGGAATGCCGGTAGATTTCACCGTGAAGTCTTACCAGATCAACCAGTCCAAAGATTCAGACTTCAAATAACTTTAATTTAATTATTTATAAGAAACGGCAGCGGGAGTTGCCGTTTTTTGTATTAAAAATCATCATTTTTTAAGGAAATCAGAAAATTCTCAACGACAGTTATAACAAAAGGCACAATAATTGTAAATATTTTTACATCAATCAAAAAAATAAAAAGCCATGTCAGAAAATATACTTTCTTTAGAAGATCTGAAATTTTTGGAAAAACTTCATTCTCATTACGGCCTAGAATTTATTAGATTTGATGATGCCGGAATTAAAATTAACAATCAGGATCTTCTTACTGATGATCTTTCGAAAACCGATCATTTCAACCTTTTGAACGAAATTTCGAAAAAACTGAAGTACAGATTAAATTCTAATTTCCAGATGAATTTTACAAGTTCTTTTAATTTCGATGTAGTTCGCGTTTAAAATTTCACTTTCATATAACACACAAAAAAGACAAACTTCAGGGTTTGTCTGTTACATTTTTAAGGTTCAGATAAAAACTTATCCAGTCAACTGATGGAGTTTATCCACCACTTCATCTATCTCGAATGGTTTTGCGATAAAGGCATTGGCACCCGACTGTATTGCGGTATGCTCTAACCCTCGGCTGGCCGACATCATAACCACGGGAATATTCTTCGTGATTTCATTTTCTTTTAACTTTTTGCATATATCTCTTCCGTCTTCACCGGAAAGCCACATATCCAGAAGAATGATATCGGGCTTCGAAACTGATTCTACATAACTGAAAATCTCGGAACCGCGTTCGAAAGCGTTGACTTCAAAACCTTCGAAATCGAGCATAATTCCTAAAGAATCCAGAATCGAAACATCATCATCAACAATTATTATTTTTTTTGAATTCATTTTCTTAATTAATTTTACGGTCTACAAGAGGAAGCGAGAAACAGAATGTGGAGCCTTTTCCTAAGGTACTTTCCACCCAAATTTTTCCGTTCGAGCGCTCCACAATTTGCGCTGCAATGTAAAGCCCTAATCCCAGTCCGGGGAAAGTATTCTGTTCATCCCCACTTACGCGGTAATACTGTTCAAAAACTTTTCCTTTTTTATCTTCCGGCATCCCGATCCCAAAATCCTTCACAGTAAAAATGGCAAAATTGCCGTCATTTTTTATATCTATAAGAATTTCTACGGCATCAGGAGAATATTTGATTGCGTTTGAAATTAAATTGGTGATTACCTGACTTATACGTTCTCTGTCAGCAAAAACTGTTCCTACATTTTCAGTGTTAAGTTTTATTTTATGAAGGGTCGACATCTGCAGTTCTTCAGCAGTCTCCAGCACGAGTTTCTCAAAATCAAAGTCGCTTTCATTAAGGTGTATTTTTCCTGAGTTAATTTTGGTAACATCCAGCAAATCGCCGATTAAAGAAGTAAGCTTCACCACCTGAAGATCCATTTTTTTGGCAAATTCAGCGTTTTTTTCGTCCCCTGTTTTCTTCAGCATTCTTTCTAAAACCTGCGCATAGAGTTTCAGTGAAGTTAAAGGAGTTCTCAGTTCATGGCTTGCAATACCGAGGAAAGTATCTTTTTGAGTAACCAGATTCTTGAATTCGTTGATATCGGTACTAGTTCCGATCCATTTTAAAACTTCGCCGTTTTTTAGTACCGGTAACGCACGGGTTAAAAACCAACGGTATTCCTGCTTTCCAGCATCGAAAATACGGTATTCAATTTCGAAACCTTTTTGGTTTACACAGCTCTCGTCCCAGATTTTAGATAATTTAAAAGCGTCTTCAGGATGAATAATCTTCATAAAACTGAAATCTTGATCTCGTTTTTCTTCCGGAGTGAGCAAATTGAGCATCTGTTCATTACAATACTCCACCTTACCTTCTGCATCTGTTTTCCAAACCATTTGTGGCATTGCTTCGGCAAGATTTCGGTATTCGTCTTCTTTTGCCTGGCTAAGGTTTTTGGCATTCACTAATGCGGTAACATCTACCGCCACATTCATGATCGCATAAATTTTTCCCTGTACGTCGTAGAGCGGTTTATAAGAAAAATTATAATAAAAAGTCTGCAGCACGCCGTCAACAACAAGATCTACTTTATCTTCTTTGGCGGTATATGGAATGCCTGTTGCGAATATATTTTTTAAAATATCAATAAATGGCTGGCCTTTCAGTTCCGGCAACGCTTCTTCAAGTTTTTTGCCAATTACAGACCGGTCTTTACCCCATGTTTTTATCATCTGGTCATTGGCAAAATCGATGATTAGGTCTTCACCAAGATAAATAGCAGTTGAATAATCTGAAATCTCCATCAGTTCCTTGAAGCGAATTTCGCTTTCCTGAAGCTTTTTTTCAGAAAGTACTTTATCGGTAACATCGGTGGCTACAACGCTTACTCCTGTAATTTTACCCTCAAAAAAAACCGGTGAATAGATAAAGTCAAAGTAACTGTCGGTAAGCACACCGTCTTTCATCAGCATTGCCAAAACGCTGTTGCCTTTATAGGCAATACCTGTGTCATAAACATTCTTTAATATCCGTGGAAACTCCTGATCACGGATTTCCGGAATTGCCTCAAGAATCGGAAGCCCGATAACGTTTGTATCTTTTCCCCATAAATCTAAAATCTGTTTATTGGCAATTTCAACCACCTGGTCCTCGCCCATCAACATTGCCAAAGCAACAGGAGCTTGACTTAAAAGCGTGGTTAAAGAGTCTAAACTCACATTATTAAGGAGAAAATTTTTCATTGCTGCAATTTAAAAAAAAATATACTTCATGGATAAAATTCTTTAAACTAAATAGTTATTTTTTTATTTCTGCTGGAACATCTTTTTCCCTCAGAAAATCTCAAAAAAAACTGAATCAAGACGGGTAAGAACTGAAGAAATTTATCTTTTTTATTTGAAAATATTAACTATATTTGCACTTCTTAAACTTAAAAATAAAATGAGCACAATATTTACCTTATTCATGATCCTGATCATGATTTTAAGTATTTTACTAATCATCATCATTATGGCCCAAAATCCGAAGGGAGGTGGTCTTTCAGGAACTTTCGGGGGTACATCGTCCGCACAGTTCGGTGTTCAGAGAACAAATGATTTTATGGAGAGAGCGACATGGATTCTTGGTGGTGCTATTGTGTTCTTAATTCTGTTAAGTGTAATTTTAACAGCGAAGCCTACCCCTTCAATGCAACAGGTTCCTGCGAGAACTGAAGCTCCGGCTCCGCAAACCGCTCCAGGTACAAACAGTACAACTACATTGCCTGTTCCGGCTCCGGCAGGAAAATAACATCAGCATAACAATATAAAAAATCGGTTAAGAAATTTCTTAACCGATTTTTTTTTGTGGAAAATATTTAAGAATTAAAGCCCTTCTCCGCAATTCCCCAAAACTCATCCTGCTGCTGAACAAAAAGGCAGTGAATCCATGAATCCAGGGACATCTTCTCTACAACATCATTATCTATTTTTTTGAATTCAGTATTGAAAAACTGTTTTTCGACATTCAAATCATTCCGGTTAAGGATAAGAATGTTTTCTTCGTTATAAAAAGGATAGTTCTTGATATCGCAATTGGTTGTAATTAATTTTTTACCTGCTGCCAAAGCCTCGAAAGTCCGCATGGTAAGCCCATTTTGAAATGGCTTGTTAATATCAAGTACCGCAAAAGCTTGATAATAAATTCCGCTAATTTCGGTATGTGACAGTTTTTTGAAACTGAGCTTTTCCATATCGAAATTCATCATATTTTTATCGAAAATCTTTTTAAGAACAAACGCAACTCTGCCGGGAGCATAATAATAAAAAAAAGTTTTCAGCTTTAGATTTGTACATCGTTCCCTTATTTTTTCGCCTATTAAATAGCGGTCTGTATGGGCACTGCCGATAAAAACGAGATCAAACTCGGGTTTGGGATTTTGGTTTTGCTTTTTGTATTCATTTAAAAAAAAGAGCGGCCGGAAATGCAGATTATACTTTTTTGCATCTGCAGGTTCGAAGGTAAAATTATGATCAAAAAAAGGAAAAAGCTTCAGAAATTTGGGATATTCTGTCACTGCATCGTAAGAATAAAAAATCTTTTCTGTCTCGGGATTTGTGTCTGCGAATTTCTTCAAAAAAAACAGGGGTACAGATTCACCTTTAATCAAAAGAAAATAATCGTATTTCGTTCCTTTAATCTGTTGCCAAAGTTTTTCATAATACCGGTTTACTTTCTTTTGGTACAATCTGCTTTTCACCCTGATCATCCCTTTGGTGAAGACAGAATCTGAGGGTCTTTCGTTATAGAAATCTACCTCGGCTCCCAGTTCACGCAACCGGTTGCAGATGGCAGTTTCGTAACCGAAAAAGTTGGCGGAGATCAATAATATTTTCTTCTGGCTAAAATTCATGATTTCAGAAATCCTTTTTGCTTCATTTCAATAAGGGAATTTTGAAAATTATTTTCATGAACCGGCTGTTTTAACACCCAATCTGTGAAATCAGAAATTCCCTGCTCGAAACTCACTTTCGGTTCAAAATTCAGGATTCTTTTCATCTTCGAGAGATCCGCGAAGTTATGTCGTATATCTCCAATTCTGAAATCCCCCGAGACATTGATTTTCTCTTGTTTCCCATACATTTTCGCCAACATTTTCGCTACGGAAAGTACCGAGCTTGGATTTCCGGTTCCCACATTCATAATCTCGTTGTTGGCGAGATCATTTTTTAAACTTCTGAAAGTGGCTTCTACCGTGTCTTCAATGTTGATAAAATCACGGCTTGGCAGACCATCTTCGAAAACATTTGTCTCTTTCCCACTCAAAATCTGTGTTGAAAATATAGATAAAATTCCGGTATAAGGATTAAGTAAAGACTGCCCCACGCCATAAACATTCTGATACCGAAGAATCACAAAGGGAAGCGCAACTGAAGAGCAAACCAGTTTTACCATTTCTTCCTGCTGGAGTTTCGTAAGTCCGTAATAAGAAGTTGGGTGCAGTTTTGATGATTCATCAGTGGCCACAGGCGTCAACGAACGACCTTTATCATCTGTCATCTCATAAAATCCCTGCTGCATTAAAGTTAAAGTTCGGTTTTCCGGATACACCGTTTCGTTATCAGCATTCCGATATTTCCCTTCACCATAAACGGCACGTGAAGATGCAAGGACAAATTTCTTTACATTGTGGGTTTTATTCACCAGGACATCAAGCAGCAAAGCAGTACCGGAAACATTCACACGATTGTATTTTTCGATCTCATACATGGATTGGCCCGTACCGGTTTCAGCCGCAAAGTGAATTACCGCATCGGCGTTTTCAAGAGCTGTTTCAACATCATTTCTGTTGGTAATGTCGCCTTTAATGAAATTTACTTTACCAAGAATACTTCTGTACAGCGGGGAATCGTTCTCAGGATTTTCACCATGAATCTGTGGTGAAAGGTTATCGAGAACCGTCACAAAATAACCTTCTTTTAACAACCTCAACGCTAGCTGGCTTCCGATAAAACCAGCACCGCCGGTAATCAATATCTTTTTCAACTTATTCACCTGTTTTTTCCCAAACCTTAGTTTGGGGATTATATTTTTTTACAATTTTCGCAGGCGATCCCACAATCACACAATAATCGGGAAAAACTCCCCGTACCACAGAATTTGCACCCACAATACACTGTTTCCCCAGAATGGTTCCAGCCATAATCGCAGCACCCATTCCTATAAAACAATTGTCCCCAATTTTGGTTTCTTTTACCAATATTTTCTGTTTTACTACATGTGCGCCAATTTCTGTATAATCGTGATCGATATTGGTAATGAAAACATTCGCCAAAATAAGGGAGCTTTTCCCTATTTCGAGAGTTCCGGCAGAAGTAATATGTACATTCTGCGAAATCACGACATCATCGTTGATGTGAATGCTTCCT
Organism: Kaistella sp.; assembly: GCA_019104935.1. Lineage (GTDB taxonomy): Bacteria > Bacteroidota > Bacteroidia > Flavobacteriales > Weeksellaceae > Kaistella. The sequence continues at coordinate 9,105 of JAHRWY010000167.1, read as the reverse complement.
CCAGCTAAAGTTTCCATCCGGAGGTGAGGAAAAATCCTCACTTTTTTTCCGATAAAAACATAGCGGATCCCTTTCAGAAAGATGGGTTTCCCAAGATAAGATGGTAACCCAAATTTTCCGAAGAAAGCCGAATAGCATAAAGCTCTAAATCCCCAAATTAGTTTATCCATTAAATTTAGCTCTAAATGGCCTGATAAAATATTTCAGCTTTGAAAATACAAAATAAAAAAGATATTCGGGAAAGTTTATCCGGTTGGTTAGGTACATTTCCCTGATATTTTTTTGAATTCCTTTTTCCATCTCCTTTAAATTGGCTGAAAGTCCGGAGAATCCAAATGATTTTTTTCCGCCACCAGCATAAACACATCGCTGAGGGAGTAAGTACATTCTGTTATGCTTTGAAATTCTCATCCAGAAATTGGCATCTTCTGAATATCTTTGGCTTTCATCAAAGTATCCAGTATTTTCCAGAATCTTTCTTTTAAAAATTGCCGTTGAAGTTTGTCCGGTAATTTTTATCAATAATCTTTTAAGAGTGATTTCAACTAATTGGTTTTCTGGATTAACAGCATAAGGAAAACCAACTTTTTCATCATTCCATAAAGACGCCACAAAGTCAGCATTCAACTGGGCATCACTAAGAATCTTCATCTGTCTTGTCGTTTTTTCTGGCAGCCATTCATCATCAGCATCCAGAAGCGCGATAAATTCTCCTTTTGAAGTCCTCAAGGCACTATTTCTTGCTTTAGAAACACCTGCATTTTCCTGATTGATGAGGATGATGTTCATTTCTGGATTTTTCTGACGGTAAATTTCTACAATTTCCTGGCTTCTGTCCGTGGATCCGTCATTTACAGCAATAATTTCAAATTCGCCATTCCAAGTCTGATTTTTAACAGAATCCAGTGCTTTGCCAATAGTTTTTTCGGCATTGTAAATGGGGATAATTATGGAAATCACGTTTGAAATTATTAAAGATAAATATGATCTAAATGCAGGTATGACAAACTAAAATTAGTCTTTCTCATTATACGGCAACCTGTTCTGTATCGACCGGCCTAGCGAAATTTCATCGGCGTACTCCAGTTCATCACCCACAGAAATCCCGCGTGCGATGGTTGAAAAATTTACTTCAGAATTTTTGAATTTCTTATAAATATAATAAGCAGTGGTATCCCCTTCCATGGTTGCGCTGAGCGCGAAAATAAGCTCTTTGGTGACACCATTCTCCAGCTTTTTTTGAATAGAAGAAATATTAAGATGATTCGGACCGATTCCTTCCATGGGAGAAATTTTTCCTCCCAAAACCAAATATTTGCCCCTGTATTTGCCGGTATTTTCAATCGCCATCACATCACGTACATCTTCCACAACGCATATAATTTCCTCATTACGCTTTGGATTGGCGCAAATCTCACAAATTTCAGAATCCGAAAAATTATGGCATTCTTTGCAGTATTTGATGTCGGTGACTAACTTTTTCAGTGAATCTCCGAGTGCGATCGCCTGACTTTCCGGCTGTTTCAGAAGATGCAAAGCCAGCCTCAACGCAGATTTTTTACCAATTCCCGGCAGCCCGGAAATCTCTTCTACAGCTTTCGCCAAAACTTTACTCGGATAGTCCATTCCACAAAAATAAAATTTAATCCCTCAAGATGCAAGTTTCGCCCCTTTTATTATCTTTGGGAAAATTACATTAATGGTTCTGAAAAACTTAAATTATCCTCTCAATTTCACCTTTAAAATTACCACACTTTCCAGCGATTTCAATATCACCGACAGAAACGGAAACTATGTCGCCTATGTGCGTCAAAAAATGTTTAAGCTGAAAGAAGATGTTATCGTTTTCAATAACGAAACCAAATCTCAGGAACTTTTCAGAATAAAAGCAAACCAATGGATCGATTTTAACGCTTCTTACGCCATCACTGATGTGCAGTCCGGACAAAATTTCGGAAATCTTGCCAGAAGAGGTATGCGCTCTTTGTGGAAATCCCAGTACGACATTGCCGACGAAACCGGCGCAACCAGATACCAAATTAACGAAGACAACGGCTGGATTAAGGTTTTTGACGGACTTATCGGCGAAATTCCTTTGGTGGGAATGCTTACAGGATACTTCCTGAACCCTTCGTACACTGTAAAAGACAATGCAGGGAAAGAATATTTTAAACTTAAAAAAATGCCTTCACTTTTTGGCAGGAAATTTCAGCTCGACCGGATTATCGATATTGACGATGAAGACGAATCCCTTGTAGTTCTCAGTTTTCTGATGATGGTGTTGTTGGAAAGAGACCGCGGTTAACTTATAATTTTATGAAATGAAAAAACATATTCTATTTTTTGCACTCTCCACTTTAATCTTTCAGTCCTGTAAAAAAGAAAACGTAAACTTAAGTGAAAACACCACTTTAAACGCCACCGTAACAGTTCCCGAAACTGCCAGTGATACGATAAAAGTGAATTCAGGTATAAAACTCGAATCATTTCCGATGCCGGCTGAAGTTGAGGGCTGCTCCTGTTACTTTGGCGAAAACAAAGAACAGTATGAAAACGAAAACTATGTATATGTAGATGATTACGGGAAAAACGCTTACTTCAAACTGGGTGATAAAATGATTAAAATCCCCATAAAAGAAGACGGTTTTGAACCTGAAAATTTCAGCAAAAATTTTGAAAATGCCGATTATAAAGTCTCCATTACCGGCAAAAAAATAAATGAAATGGATGAAACCATGATGTTCCAGGGATTAATGACGGTGGAAAATATAAAAACCGGTAAAAAAGCAACTTCCCCAATTTATGGCGAGTGTGGCTGTTAAAAAATCTATAAAACGTGAGATTCACGCTTCCAAAAATTTTGGGAGCGTTTTTTTATTAGTAAATTTGAGAAAAATTATACGATATGGCACTTTCACAACTGGAACCTCAGTTGATCTGGAAAAATTTTTCAGCGTTAAATGCGGTTCCAAGACCTTCAAAAAAAGAGGAAAAAGTAATAGCATTCATTAAAAATTTTGGCGAAAACCTTGGTCTGGAAACTACTGTAGACGAAGTTGGCAACGTCATCATCAAAAAACCGGCAACACCAGGCATGGAAGACCGCAAATCTGTCGTTCTGCAGTCTCACCTCGATATGGTTCATCAGAAAAATAACGATGTAAATTTCGATTTCGAGACCATGGGCATCGACATGGAAGTTGACGGTGACTGGGTAAAAGCCAAAGGAACCACTTTAGGCGCTGACAACGGTTTGGGCGTTGCCGCAATCATGAGCATCCTGGAAAGCAATGATATTCCGCATCCCGCTCTGGAAGCACTTTTCACCATTGATGAAGAAACCGGAATGACCGGCGCAATGGGACTGAAACCTGGACAGCTTCATGGCGAAATACTCTTGAACCTCGACACCGAAGAAGATGATGAAATCGATATCGGCTGTGCCGGAGGAATTGATGTCACCGCAACCCAAACTTACGGTTTGGAGGAAGCAAAAGGACAAATTGTAAAAATTGAGGTAAAAGGTTTACAGGGCGGCCATTCAGGAATGGATATTATTAAAGGTCTTGGGAATTCAAATGTAATTTTGGGCAGACTTCTGTATACGGGACTTTATAACCAAAATATCCAGCTGATTTCCATTGACGGTGGCGGATTGAGAAATGCAATTCCACGGGAAGCTAACGCGGTTTTATCGGTGAGACATTCTGTAGAATTCATTGAGCAGGTTACTGCTTTGAAAAAAGAAATCCTGGAAGAGTTTGCAAGCGTAGAAAAAGATTTACATATCAATATTGAAACGTTTTCCTCTGCTGAAAAAGCCCTGTCCGAAGAAGACTCAAAGAAAATTATTTTAGCTTTAAAATCTGCGCACAATGGCGTTTACCGGATGAGCCCGGATGTTGAAGATTTGGTGGAATCATCAAATAACATCGCACGGGTAGAACTGAAGCAGGGCGAGCTCAAAATCCTTAATCTTTCCCGTTCTTCAGTAGAATCTACGAAATACGCTGTAGCAGAACAGTTGAAATCTGTATTTGAACTGGCCGGAATGAATGTTGAATTCAGCGGTTCTTATCCAGGCTGGAAACCAAAACCGGGTTCCGAAATCGTGAAGCTCATGGAAAAAATCTACGAAAAAGATTTCGGCTCCAAACCTCAGGTGGTTGCCTGCCATGCAGGATTGGAATGTGGTATTATCGGTGCCAATTACCCTGAAATGGAAATGGTAAGTTTTGGCCCAACCATTCGAGGGGCACATTCCCCGGATGAAAGAGCAAATATTCCATCAGCACAGAAATTCTGGAAGTTTTTAAAAGAAATCCTTGCAGAAATTCCGAAAAAATAAACTGAAACAGAATATCCAAAATGCGAAAGTGTTTTGGATATTTTTTTAGAATAGAAAATTTTAAATTCAGATTTTGCTAACTTTAATTCAAAATTAAACCGATGGCCACTTTGAAAATTACTTCCCAAGAAATGCTCTCTACTTTACAAAAACGTTTCCTTGAGCATATGCACCGCCACACGGATCTGGACTGGCAGAAAATTCATCATAAACTCGAAGGCAATCCTAAAAAGTTGGCTGTTCTTCAGAAGATGGAAGAAACCGGCGGCGAACCGGATGTGGTAGATTTTGACGAGAAGTCTGGCGAATATATATTTTTCGACTGTGCTGCGGAAAGTCCGAAAGAACGAAGAAGTTTCTGCTACGACCGTGACGCGCTCGAAAAAAGGAAGGAAAACAAACCTAAAAACAACGCAGTCGACAAAGCTGCTGAGATGGGAATCGAAATGCTGAGTGAAGAAGATTACCGTTATTTACAGACTTTAGGCAGCTTCGATACCAAAACTTCAAGCTGGCTGAAAACACCCGATAATATTCGTAAACTTGGCGGAGCGATTTTCGGTGATTTCCGTTACGGAACAGTTTTCATTTACCACAACGGCGCAGAATCCTATTATGCAGCGAGAGGATTCCGCGGAACACTAAAAGTTTAGGAAATTCTTAATTAAGGATTTTCGCTGATTGTTCAGATTGGCAGATTTTTAAAGAGAAAAAATCTGTGAAATCAGCGAGAGCAGCAATAAAATAATCCATAATCCACGAGCCAAAAAAATCCCGGAAACTGTTTCCGGGATTTTTTTATATCTGTTATTGAAAAACATTATGGATAAGGCGCAATTGCCACCTCAAGACCATCAATTTCTTCTGTAATATGAATCTGGCAGCCCAGTCTGGAATTATCCTGAACATGAAAAGCCTCAGAAAGCATTGCATCTTCTTCATCACCCATTTCCACCAGTTTTTCTGAACCTTCCAAAACATAAACCTGACAGGATGCGCACATCGCCATTCCGCCGCACACCCCAATGGTTCCTTCTTCCGCGAGTTCATAAGACCGGATCACTTCCATGAGGTTCATCGACATATCCGTAGGCGCCACCACCTCATGAGTTTCGCCGTTTCGGTCCGTAATTTTCAAATTGATATCCTGCATGGTTTCTTAATCGATTTTTTTAACAACAGCTTTTTCAGCTTCCTTACGGCTTCCGTCAAAACCGTCTACTCCACTTACCGTTGTATATTTCAATACGTATTTTTTACCTGGATTCAGCATATTGTAAACACTCTGGCACATCAAAGTCGCCTCATGGAAACCACATAAAATAAGCTTCAGTTTTCCCGGATAGGTGTTGATGTCACCAATCGCGTAAACGCCGGGAATATTAGTCTGATAATCAAGTGCGTTGTTCACCAAGATTGCATTTTTTTCGATTTCTAATCCCCAGTTGGCCAAATCTCCAAGTTTTGGCGTAAGACCGAAAAGTGGAATGAAATAATCGGTTTCAATATCAAAAGTTTCTCCTTCTTTTTCAACAGTAATCGCAGAAACCTGGCCTTCACCTTTAATTCCGGTCACTTCGGCTGGAGTTACCAATCGGATTTTACCCTGATCTTTTAGTGCCTGAACTTTTTCAACAGAATCCAGCGCACCGCGGAACTCATTTCTTCTGTGAATCAAGGTAACTTCGCTTGCAATATTGGCGAGGAAGATACTCCAGTCCAGCGCAGAATCGCCGCCTCCGGCAATCACCACTTTTTTATTTCGGAAATGTTCAGGTTCCTTTACAAAATATTCAACCCCTTTCTCTTCATAATCACCAATATTGTTGATGGTAGGTTTTCTAGGTTCGAAAGTTCCCAATCCGCCCGCAATCGCTACGGCTTTCGCACGGTGTACCGTTCCTTTGTTGGTTACAACTTCAAAAGTTCCGTCTTCCAGTTTTGTTAAAGTCTGCGCAGTTTCTCCTAAAGTAAACCCGGGCTGAAACTGCTTGATCTGCTCCATCAGATTATCTACAAGGTCCCCAGCATTAATAGAAGGAAATCCCGGAATATCGAAAATAGGTTTTTTAGGATAAAGCTCGGTTAACTGACCGCCCGGTTGTGGCAACGCGTCGATTAAATGACATTTCATTTTAAGTAAACCTGCTTCAAAAACAGCAAAAAGCCCTGTAGGTCCCGCTCCTATAATCAATATATCGCTTGTAATCATTGATGATTGTTTAAAAAAATTAATTTGGCAAATTTAAGAAAAATAAAAGAACGGCGGGTTGCATAAGAGTGAGAAATGTCAGTTTAAAAGCCATTGAAATCAATGTTTTATATTTGTGGCAAATTTTTTGCAAAACTATCCGCATGAAAAAGATTTTAAGTGTATTCTCACTCTTATTTTTTGTATTGGGTTTCTCCCAAAAACTCGATAACATACAGTCCGGCGAAGTCTTAAATTATCGCATACATTATGGCTTACTCAATGCCGGTACCGCTACATTAAGCACTTTAAAAACTACATATAAAGGCCAGCCCCATTTCCATGTAAGAGGTTACGGACGCACTACTGGTGCCGTGCGCGCATTCTTCAAGGTAGAAGACCGTTATGAAAGTTATATTAATTACAACACAGGACTGCCAAGTTTTTATGTAAGAAATGTACAGGAAGGCGGTTATACCCAACACCTCGAAGCACTGTTTAATCATAATAATTACACCGTTTTACTTACGGACAAGGAAAAGAATACCTCACGGAGTCTAAAATCTGTGAAAGGAGTTCAGGACATGCTGTCTGCTTTTTATTATTTGAGAAGTCTGGATTCCACCGATCTGCGAGTTGGGAGCGTAAAAAAACTAAATGTTTGGATTGATGATGAAATGTTCCCTTTCCAGATTAAAGTTGTTGGCATAGAAAACATAAAAACCAAATTCGGGACCATCAACACGCTGAAAATTGTTCCTCAAGTAATGAGCGGCCGGGTTTTTAAAGATAAAGAGGGCGTAACCCTTTGGGTAAGTAACGACCGAAACTATGTTCCAATAGCCATTAAAGCGGAGCTGGTCGTAGGTTCGCTTAAGGCAAGTATTGATTCTTTCAGAAATGTAAAATACCCGCTCAACTTTACAAAATAGACTTCATAAGTACATAAGAAACCGGAGAAATCCGGTTTTTTTGCTTTTTGATGTAACAAAATTTCTGTTTTCGTTGTCTTATTGCAAAACAACTAAAACACCATGAAAACTCCATTTTTCAGCGCCTTTCTGATCCTTACTTCCGGACTGATTCTCTCACAAAATACCGCTACCGACAGTATTTCGAGAAAAAAGGCAACGGCCGTAAAAATCACTAAGTCACCCAAAATCGACGGAATTCTGGATGAAGGAGTGTGGCAAAACGCACCTTCAGCAGCGAATTTTATCGAACGCCGCCCAAACAACGGAAAACTCGCCGTTGAGTCCTTAAAGTCAGAAGTAAAAATTCTTTATGATGACACCGGAATTTATTTCGGGGCTGTACTTTTCGACAACGAACCTACAAAAATCGCTAAAGAACTTACTGAACGAGATAATATAGAAAATGATGATATTTTTGGTGTCACTTTAAACGGTTATAATGACCACCAGCAAAGTCTGGAATTCCTTGTTACCCCAGCGGGAGTTCAGGCGGATGCGAAACTCACCAACGATTTCGGTGAAGATTTCAGCTGGAATGCCGTTTGGTTTTCTGCGGTAAAAATAACAGAAACCGGCTGGGTTGTTGAGATGAAAATTCCATATTCTGAACTGAGGTTCCCGAAGAAACAGATACAGGAATGGGGAATCAATATCCTAAGGTTAGTCAACAGAACGAGCACCGTGTACGATTGGAATTTCGTTGATAACAAGAAGGGAAGTTATATGTTATACGACGGCGTTCTCCACGGAATCGAGAACATTAATCCGCCAACAAGGCTTTCATTCCTCCCCTACTTTTCAACCTATCTGAACAGCTTCAAGGGAAAAAGCACCGCCAACTTCAATGGCGGGATGGATTTAAAATATGGGATTAATGATGCCTTTACGCTGGATTTAACTTTAATTCCGGATTTTGGCCAGACGTCATTTGACAAATCTGTTTTAAATCTTTCACCTTTCGAAGTTCAGTTTCAAGAGCAGCGTCCGTTTTTCACGGAAGGTACAGAGCTTTTCAGCAAAGGAAACCTCTTTTACTCCCGAAGAATTGGCGGCCATCCTTCCCTTAGCCCCTCTTTAAATACCGATGAAGAATTTGTGGAGAATCCTGACAAAGTAAAATTATTCAATGCTGTGAAAGTATCAGGAAGAACGAATAAAGGTCTGGGAATTGGCTTTTTCAATGCTGTTACAGAAAAGATGAACGTGGAAATCCGTAATATCAATACCGGCGAAATCCGCAAAGAAGTCATCGAACCGTGGGCAAATTATAATGTTTTGGTGCTGGATCAGCGTTTTGGGGGAAATTCCTCGGTTTCACTTGTGAACACCAATGTTACACGCGATGGTAATTTTCGCGACGCCAATGTTACGGCTTTGCTTTTCGATGTGAGAAATAAAAAAAATACGTACCGTTACTTTGGAAGCACAAAAGAAAGTCTCGTAATGAACGGCGAAACAAAGTACGGCAACGAATCTTCTGCAGGATTTAATAAAGTTTCCGGCGTACACCGTTTTGGCGCCAATTATTTTATGAGAACCAGGGATTACGATATTGGCGATTTGGGTTATTACGACCGCACAAACTTCCACAG
>JAHRWY010000144.1:0-9320 GCA_019104935.1 Kaistella sp. | reverse complement strand
ATTCTGGTTGCTGAGAAGGCAAAATATTAAATTCGAAACTGTATTTAACGACTTTCAACAAAGATTCGTTTTTGCTGCTTTCTTTCTGCATCTCACATTTACCATCGCAGTTTAGCTCTGGCTTTGCCTTGTTCACGCAATGGATTTCATAGAAAGCTCTGTTGATCTGATAATCGACCAAAATCAGTGAATTCTGAAAACTTGCCAGAAAAATTAATGCGGATAATATGGTAAGACAAAACCGTTTCATTTTGATAATCCAAATTTAAGACTTTTTCATCCGAATTAAAAATGATTTTCATCAGCACCTTAACTACTAATCTGTAGGAAAACTTCTGAAGTCTTTCAATATTTTTTATCTTTATAAAATAAAACTTGATTCAACATGGCAGATAAAGCGAAATTTATTGAAGAGCTTTCGGCAAGATATTCTCCAAAAGGAGATTTCATAATATTGGGAAAAGGGATGCTCGATGGTGAAGTTATACCTGAAGTAAACGTTACCCTTCCCCTGAAAACCATTAACAGACACGGCCTTATCGCCGGCGCTACCGGAACAGGAAAAACAAAAACTTTGCAGGCTTTTGCAGAACAGCTTTCCCACAAAGGAATTCCGTCTTTAGTTTTAGATATTAAAGGTGACTTTTCGGGAATTGCTGAACCCGGTGAAGAAAATAAGAACATAAGCGAGCGTTATGCAAAAACAAAACTTACCTATCAGCCACAGGCTTTTCCGGTTGAACTGATGTCGATTTCCGGTGAAAAAGGTGTTAAACTCCGCGCAACAGTAACGGAATTCGGCCCCATTTTACTTTCGAAAATCCTGGAACTGAATGATACCCAACAAAGCATTATTTCTATCGTTTTCAAATATTGCGATGACAAAGGTCTGCCGCTTATCGACCTCGAAGATCTGAAAAAAGTCCTGCAGTATGTCACTGATAATCTGCAGGGGAAAGCAGATTTAGCCAATAATTACGGATCTATTTCTCCCGCATCTTTGGGTGCAATTCTTCGGTCAATTGTAGCGCTGGAACAACAGGGAGCAGCCCAGTTTTTCGGAGAGCCAAGTTTCGATGTGGAAGATTTACTGCACCAAAGAGACGGAAAAGGCGTGGTAAATATATTGAGAGTAGGAAATATCCAGAGCAAACCTCAGCTGTTTTCAACTTTCATGCTTTCTCTTTTTGCTGAAATTTATATGACTTTTCCGGAAGAAGGCGATTCCGGAAAACCCAAACTGGTGCTTTTCATTGATGAAGCACATCTGATTTTCAAGGAAGCTTCAAAAACACTGCTCAACCAGATTGAAACCATGGTGAAACTGATCAGGTCTAAAGGCGTCGGGATTTATTTCATCACTCAAATCCCCGGTGATGTTCCCGAAAATGTACTTTCCCAACTTGGTCTGAAAATTCAGCACGCATTGCGCGGATTTACTGCGAAAGACAGAAAAGAGATTTCAAAAGCGATTGATAATTACCCGATTACCGAATATTACAAGGCCGATGAACTGATTCAGAATCTTGGGATTGGGGAAGCTTTTATTACAGCGCTCGATGAAAAAGGAATTCCTACGCCATTGGTTCATACGTATCTCATTTCTCCAGAATCAAGAATGGATATTCTGGATGAATCCGAAGTAACAGATTTTACCAGCCGCTCGGCACTTGTAGCAAAATACGAAGAAAATCTCGATAAAGATTCTGCTTACGAAATGCTCACGAGCAGAATGGAACAGGCCGTTCAGAATGCAGCACCTACTCAAAAATCAAAGCCTGTAAAAGAAGAGCCCGGAATGTTCGAATCAGTGATGAAATCACGCGCCGGACGAACCTTCACGACTACCCTTGCGCGTGAAGGCGCAAAATTTGTACTGGGAATGTTTGGTTTAGGCGGAAGAAAAAGGTAAAATTGCACCTGGTTTTTGGGAATCCAAAAACTGATGCCAGAAAAAGAAAAAATGTATTCAGTAATTGATATAGAAAGTAACGGAGCAGGTTTCAGGAAAGAAAGCATTATTGAAATTGCAGTGTACAGATATGATGGTCACGAAATCGTAGACCAGTTTATCTCATTGGTAAATCCCGAGAGCGATATTACGCCGTTTGTTCAGAAATTAACTAAGATTTCACCCAAAATGGTGAAAACTGCACCAAAATTTCATGAAATCGCAAAAAGAGTTGTCGAAATTACTGCCAACACCACTTTAGTCGGACATAATATTGAGTTTGATTACCGAATGCTTCGCCAGGAATTTAAAAGATTAGGTTATGATTTCAAAATCAATACGTTAGACACCATTCCGCTGGCTAAGAAACTCATTCCCGAAGCAGAAAGTTATTCTTTAGGAAAACTCGTAAAATCCTTGGGAATTCCTTTGGTAGATGCCCACCGCGCTTCCGGCGATGCGCGTGCGACACTGGATCTTTTTAAGCTTCTGATGATTAAGGATAAAGATTCCGAAATTATTCAGCAACACCATGAAGAATTAAATTCAAAGTCTTACCTCAACAAAATCAGGGATTTAACTCAGGATTTACCGTTTGAAAGAGGGATTATTTACTTCCAGAATGCCGAAGGAAAAATTATCTTCTTCGACTTTGTAGATGATCTGAGCAAATTTGCGAAAATGATGTTCAATTCTAAGTCCAAACGCTGGAAACAGCTGCAGGATGAGGTAGAGCATATTCAGTACGAACTCACAGGAAACGATATTCTTGCAAAACTGATGATGAAAACCAAAGGATTGCGAAAACGCGAAAATCTTCCGTTCGGACTTTATCATAAAAGCGGAAAATATTTTGTGGAAAAAGTCGCCAGTGAGAAAACCGAAAAACCAATCCTGAAATTCAGTTCTTTTACCCAGGGTTTAAAAGCGGTAAGCTTCATCAACACTCAGGAAAAATATGCCGACCCACAAGAATTGATTAAAACATTAAGTCTGAAAAACCGCAACGAAATGTGGCTTTCCGGAGGCAGAACCCTGGGCGAAAAATCATTTGTTATTTTTGAAAAAGGCAAACTTACAGCGTATGGTTTCTACGAACTTCACACGCAAATCAATTCCTGGAAAAAAATTACAGCACTGAAAATCGACCTTAATACGACCACCGCAGATCTGCAAAATGATTTAAAATTAGCCCTTTTGCGAGAAGATTTTGAAATTCAGCCTCTTCCTAAATAATTTTTTTCTGCAAAATTTCTACATTTGCAACTTCTTAAGATTTTAATCTGATGTTTAGGCTCTGTTTCCAAACCAGAAATTAGCCTCAGGTTTCGTCTGTAACACTTAACAATTTACTACAATGACCAACCAGGATTTATTGAAAATAGCCGCTGAATATGGCACACCTACGTATGTCTATGATGCAGAATCCATTAAAATTCAATACGAAAAACTCACGTCTTCATTCCACAAGAGCACACGGTTTTTCTACGCTTGTAAAGCACTTTCGAACATCAATATTTTAAAATATGTGAAAAATCTGGGCGGAAGTCTGGATTGTGTTTCCATTAACGAGGTAAAACTGGGTTTGAAAGCTGGTTTCGAACCAAAGAAAATTCTTTTTACCCCGAACTGCGTTGATCTTGCTGAGATTGAAGAAGCCATGACGCTGAAAGTACACATCAACATCGATAATATTTCGATTTTGGAGCAGTTCGGAAACAAATATGGCGACGCTTACCCCATTTTCGTAAGAATTAATCCACACATTTTTGCCGGTGGAAATTATAAGATTTCTACAGGCCATATCGATTCTAAATTTGGTATTTCCATTCATCAACTCCGACATATTGAAAGGGTGATGAAAACCACCAATATCAATGTAGAAGGACTTCACATGCATACCGGAAGCGAAATAAAAGATCCTGATGTTTTCCTCCAAGGTTTGGAAATTATGTTTGAATTAGCGGAACATTTCCCGAATCTGAAATATTTAGACATGGGAAGCGGCTTCAAAGTTCCTTACCAGGAAGGCGATATGGAAACCGACGTGAAAGAATTGGGCAAAAAAGTAGAGAAAGCCGTTGCTGAATTCTCAAAAAACTCCGGAAAGAAATTCGAACTTTGGTTCGAACCCGGGAAATATCTCGTGAGTAAAAGCGGGCATCTTATCGTAAAAACGAATGTCATCAAACAGACTACTGCTACGGTTTTCGCAGGAATTAACTCCGGTTTCAACCACCTGATCCGTCCGATGTTTTACGATTCGTATCACATTATTGAAAACCTTTCGAACCCAAAAGGAGCTGAAAGAATTTATACGGTAGTAGGGAACATCTGCGAAACCGACACTTTCGCATGGGACAGAAAACTGAATGAGGTTCGCGAAGGTGATATTCTTGTTTTCCGAAATGCCGGAGCTTATGGTTTTGAGATGAGTTCCAACTTTAACTCACGGCTTAAACCAGCCGAAGTGTTGTTTATGGACGGAAAAGCACATCTCATCAGAAAGCGCGATGAATTTGAAGATTTACTGAAAAACCAGATCGAGGTACTGTAAAAAAACAGTTGTAAAATCGGGTGTTTGCTGAAAAAGAGGTAACTTTAATAAAATTTTAAAGCGATGAAAAATTTATTAATGCTCTTACTCTTTTCTGCCACATTTGTGCAGGCGCAATACCTTGTGGAAGACAATGATATCTCCGAAAACACCACAGAAGCGGGAAAAATTGCCATTTCTTATGACATGAACAATCCTTTGGAGTTTTATCGCCTGAAATGCGACAACGCTGTTTATTCGCAGTTTCCTGGTGGTGAAAACGGCTTCAAACAAACGCTTCTGAAAAATATGCGGAGTTATTTAGATACGGGTTTTTATTCGGTGAACGGCACTTTCGAACTTATCATTAACATCAGTAAAAACGGAAATCTCCAAGGTATACAGCTAAAACCTGAAGTACCGAACAGTAATTTGCTTTACCGCGATGTAGAACTTGCTTTAAGACGGATGAATCCAAAATGGACGCCGGCAAGCTGTAACGGAGTTCCGGTGGACTCTAAATTAAGACAAAAAATAAACTTCAGGACAGAAAGTTTCGATCTTTAAAAAATTAAACTTTGCATTCGGTGCAAAGTTTTTTTTATATTTATGAAAATATTATTTGATGAGATTATTCTATTTTCTTCTGTTTTTCAGCGCTTTATTAAATGGCCAAACAAAGCTTGCAATATACCCCGAAGACCAGCACAGTTATCTTGGTGGCAAAACTCATTTTTATAAAGATTTTCAGAAAATTCTGCTGGAGAAAAATCTGAAACCCTGCGAGAACAAAAATGAATTTCTGAAAGCTTTTATTATTGTACTGGAAAATGACACGGCTGTGCTGTATGAACCTAAAACAGTTCAAAATTCAGAAAATAAATGTGCGCAGGAACTAACAAAAGAGGTTGTAAAAAACATGCCCGGCTGGATTTCAGCAAAAATTGATGGTAAAAACAAAGCAGCTGCAGCATTATATTATATTTATCCGGATGCTTTTTTCGATAACTTTAAAACTAATTACAATTTATACGAGTTAATAATTCCTCCCTCCTTTGATGGTGGTATAAATGCGTTCCGCAATGAAGTAATGAAACGTGTGGATGTTTCCGACTTTTTTGTAAAAGGCAAGGGAAAAGTAACTGTCGAGGTAACTTTTACGGTAAATGAAGAAGGAGAGATGGCGAATCTGAAACTTGAGAATTCATCCGGCCTAAAAGAATACGATGAGATGATTCTGCAGAGTGTAAAACGTATAAAAAAGAAGTGGAAACCCGCAACTGTTCACGGAATTCCATTAAAATATAACTTCCGGATGCCCTTGTCATTTTCAGATATTTAATACAAATTCTTCCTGGAATTTTTTGCTAAACTTTCACACGATATCGTTAATTATTAATAATGAATTATAAATTTCTACTCTTTCTCCCCTTTTTCATTTGTTCTAAAACATTTTCCCAGGATATTTATGAAAGATATCCTGATAACCAGACCGATTATGTTGGCGGAAATGTTCAGTTTTACAAAGATTTCCATCAGGTTTTAATTGATAAGAAATTGCAGCCATGCGAAAATAAAAATGAAGCTTTCAGTTTCCGGATCGTAGTGTATCCCGACAAAAAAATAAAGTATGTTAAAAGTGAGGACTCTGAAAGTTTAGAGAAAAACAAATGCGCCTTTGAACTTACCAAAGAAGTTGCCAAATACTTAACCGGCTGGAATCCCGCTGTGGTAGACGGAAACAAAGTCGCGGCTCTCACCAGTTTCTGGATTATTCCTCATGAACTTTTTCAGGATTTAAAAGAAGGTTACGATCCTGTAAATGATATGGAAATGGCCACTTACGAAGGCGGCATCAACAATTTTCGCAAAAAAGTATTTCAAAGCATCGATCTTTCCCGGTTCACTTTCACCGGAACATTCAGGCTTACCGTAACGTTTATCGTAGAAACCGACGGCAAAATAAGCAATGTGAAACTCGCCGAATCTTCTGGATTAAAGGCGTTCGACGATATGGTGGTAAAAAGTATCTCTCAAATCCGAAACAAATGGACTCCGGGAAACATCCACGGAATTCCGGTGAGATACCGTTTCAAATTACCTTTAGCCTTTACAATGGATTAAATTTTTCTGCCATTCTGTCACTAAAATTCTTATCTTTGCACCCTTAACAAATTTGAATTAAAGTTTGAAACCTCAATTCTTGAATTCATATTTCAAATCATTAATTGTGCAGGAAAAATATATAGACGAAACCAAACAGGGTGAAGCATTTGCTATTGCAGAGAAGCCACAGAATTCCAAAAAACTTTTTCTGGAAAGTTACGGATGCCAGATGAATTTCTCTGATTCTGAGATCGTTGCCTCCATTCTCAGCGAACAGGGATACAACACGACATTAAATCAGGAAGAAGCAGATTTAATTTTATTAAACACATGCTCTATCCGTGAAAAAGCTGAGCAAACAGTGAGAATGCGTCTGTCTCAGTTCAAAAATTTAAAGAAAGCCAAACCCAATCTCACAGTAGGCGTATTGGGCTGCATGGCCGAAAGACTGAAAACAAAGTTTCTGGAAGAAGAACAGTTGGTTGACTTGGTTGTAGGACCCGATGCGTACAGAGATCTGCCAAATCTTTTAAAAGAAACCGATGGCGGCCGCGATGCCATCAACGTAATCCTCTCGAAAGAAGAAACTTATGCCGACATCAACCCAGTCCGTTTAGGCGGAAACGGTGTTACCGCTTTTGTAACGATTACGCGGGGTTGCGATAATATGTGTACGTTCTGCGTGGTTCCGTTTACCCGCGGGCGCGAAAGAAGCCGCGATCCTCATTCGATCATCAACGAATGTAAAGACTTGTGGAACAGCGGTTATAAAGAAATTACGCTTCTCGGCCAGAATGTGGATTCCTATCTTTGGTACGGAGGTGGACCGAAAAAAGATTTCAAAAACGCATCGGAAATGCAGAAACTTACTGCAGTAAACTTCGCACAGCTTCTTGATATGGTTGCGGTTGCTGTTCCTGAAATGAGAATCCGATTCTCTACGTCCAATCCGCATGAAATGACGGAAGAGGTTTTCAGAGTGATTGCGAAACACCATAATATCTGCAAATATGTTCACCTTCCGGTACAAAGCGGAAGCGACAGGATTTTAGAGAAAATGAACCGCCAGCACACCCGCCAGGAATATTTGGATTTAATTAAGAAAGGAAAAGAAATCGTTCCCGATATCTCTTTTTCTCAGGATATGATTATCGGATTTTGTGGCGAAACTGAAGAAGATCATCAACTTACCCTTTCTCTTATGCGGGAAGTGGAGTACGATTACGGCTACATGTTCGCTTATTCCGAAAGACCGGGAACGCCAGCCCACAAAAAAATGGAGGACGATGTACCTGCTGATGTAAAACAAAGACGATTGGCAGAAGTAATCGCGCTTCAGGGGGAACTTTCAAGAAAAAGAATGCAGGGTTATGTCGGAAGAATTCACGAAGTACTGATTGAAGGCACTTCCAGAAAAAATGAAAACCAGTGGAAAGGCCGGAATTCCCAGAACGCAGTCTGTGTTTTCGATAAAATTGAGGGCCAGAAGTTAGGCGACATTGTGTCTGTTTTTGTTCACGGAAACACCCAGGGAACGCTTTTGGGAACTACGGTTGCAGAGAATTAATGAAGAATACATTACTTCTTTTGTCAATAATTCTCCTCTTTGCAAATTGTCAGTCAGAGCAAAATGCGGTATCCAAATATCCAGCACATGTTGGAGATATTATTTTTAGTAAAAAGTTGGATGGAGCTGATTTCAAACGCTGTTTAGATGAAAAATTCACTTTTCAATATTATAATGATTCTAAAGGTTTTCAATTTAAAGGTGAAAAAATTAGAATTGAAAGAAAATTAGAAGCACTCCATCTGAAAAGTGACGAAAACTCAAATGGCTACATTACGATTCGTTTTGTAGTGAATTGTGAAGGGAAAGCAGGACAATTCAGAATTCAGGAAATGAATGAAAACTATCAAGAAATTTCTTTTCCTAAAAAATTCACCAGTCAACTTTTAGAATTTACAAAAAAATTAGAAGGCTGGATTATTAAAGAATATCAAGGGAGAAAAATAGATTATTACCAATATTTAACCTTTAAAATAGAACATGGAAAAGTTTCCGAAATACTTCCTTAGTCTTTTTGTACTGGTTATTTACACTAATTTACAAGCGCAGGTGAACTGTAATGCGATTGAAGAAGAAGACTGCAAAAAAGCTTGTGAAATTTACAATAAAGATTCAGCTTCTCAAGGTTCTCGCGAATCTCAAGAAAGTTTAGACAGAGCTATTGCATTATGTCCGAATTTTTCTGATGCTTATTTGGAAAAATCTGTTCCGTATCTAAAAAGAGGAGATTTCATTACTTGGAAAACACTGATTGACAAAGCCGTTGAATTAGATCCGAAAAGACATTTAGGTTATCGCGGCTGGTGCAAATATCAATTTCTGAGAGATTATAAAGGTGCAATTGCAGATATTGAAGCGTTAGAAAAAATTTATCCCACGGAATATTCAGGATATTCTGCTAATGGTGATTACGAATTGCACATTGCAAAAGCTATCTGTTATTCAGCTTTAGGACAAAAAGAAAAAGCCATTTCTATTTTCGAAAAACAACTGGCAAAAAAAGATCACAATGTTGGATTTTACGATTATTACCAACTTGGCGTCACTTATTTTGAACAAGGAAAATATGATAAAGCTTTAGAAAATTTCGAGAAGCAAAGCAAATACAGCGATTTTGCTGAGAATATTTACTATAAAAGTAAAGTCGCAAAAATTAGAAA